>JBBSPQ010000145.1:0-5865 GCA_038258585.1 Pseudomonadales bacterium | reverse complement strand
ATGCCAGAGGGTATCTCTACTACGCCAATTTCGCCCAGCGCGAAGATTAGTTATGAACGGGGGTTTTACAGAGTATGCCCGATAGGTATACCGCGTAAAACCCTTATATAAGGAAGGATGCAGTATGCCGAAGAAGAAAAAGAGCAAACGCAGTTTCAAGCTGATTGCTTTCAAAGCCTACTACGATACCGACCAGGACATTCTGGATTGGTGGGAAGGCATTGAAGAAGGGGAACGCAGTGATGCCATGCGTGATCTTATCCGCGATCAGTTGGGTGTCCGACGCAAACCGAAAGTACCGATCATCGACCTGCCGGAACTGATGGAGGTGCGCCGCGATACCTTGTGGATCAAAGATGCACTGAACGATATGCCTGCCTATCTGGAGCGTGTCATTCAGCATGTGGCAAACAATGCCCAACCGATTGCCGTAGGACAGAACCCACCAAGAGCATCACCGCATGTAGTCGTGCAGGATGATCCAGCCCTTACGGATGCGGAAAGCCAGCGTCGGACACGGAAGATGCGGAAGGCTACATGGTAGCTTCATTGATCTGTCCGACGATATGGGTTGCTAGCGCATCCCACCTTACGGATTGGCGGGCGGGAGCTGCGGAATATTTATATATCCGCCCTGCCAATCCTAAGCCAGCTAAATCGCTGGTCTCTCAAGCGCCGAGAGGGCTTGGTGCAGCGCACTTTCGCGCTTGCACCCGTGCGGCGGTGTTGGGCACACGTCGCACCTGTCGAACTGGTTTGCCAGCCCGACAGACCACACCCGCAATAGCTTTCGCGGTTCGTGGTGATGGTGTCTTCCTGTGGAAGACTTTGCAAATCGCTACGCGACTGCATGACACAAAAATAGAGCGAAGGAGCGCAATGTGTATCACCGAGATGTGATTGCAAAAATCGCCAGACGACTGCCACACCGCACGCAGCGCGATGTAGCAGAGGTGGTCGAAATCATGACCGAAGTCTGGTCAGAAGAACTGATGAACGGAAAGGTAATCACTGTGCCAGATATTGGAAGACTGAGTATCGAAATACAGGATATGCAAGCCGGTGGCGCACTGGGCAAGTATGGGCAACTGCGCCGCGTCTATGGACGTTTTCGCCCGACACCAACTTTGAAGCAACAGATTCAGGAGGCAGAACTTGAGTAAACGCAAAAAGCGTGACGGTTACAGTGAACGTCTATCAGTGAGCTTCACCACCGAGCAGATGCGCCGACTGGAAGAGATTCTGCGTGTTCGTGCGCGTCAGGGTGAGATGCAACACAAAACCGACCTGATTAGGGATGCGCTCAATCTGTATCTGAGTCATCAGGATGATATTCCGGGGACACGCGCCGCCATTACACGCAAACTCGAAGGTCGTCTGGATGCTGTCGAAGAACAACTTCAACGGCAAAACGAGTTACTGGAAAAAATGGTGACATTCTTCCGCAAGCGACGGGAGGTCTAGTAGATGGATCGCAAACAGATGTGTGTTTCCAACGTGAAGTATAAGAAACCCACTCAGCACGAGGGCAAACGGATGAAAAACTTGCTCAAGTATCTGACTTATCGTGAATCGCGTGACGAAAAAGCACGTCATGCAGGTGGGCAAGAACGCTGGATGAATCGGGGTATGGGTCAATCTGCCACCGAAATTGCTGAACTTTGTGAGGCTTATCAAAGCGAACATGTGCTGTTATTCAGCCTCGTAATTAACCCGAATGTGGATCTCATTCGCATGGTTCCGCCAGATGAACGCGAAACCTTTGTGAAGCAATTGACCGAGCGCACGATGAACAATTTCTTCGATGCCAGAGGCATTGATACGGGTGTGGAATGGTCGGCAGTTATGCACCACAGAATGACAGACGGTGAAGAAGCACCGGGTCAGCACAATCCGCATACCCATATTGTCTTGCCCGGAACGTACTACGATGCTGATGAAGGCAGGCGCAAGCCTTTGTACTTTTCACGGAACAAAAGTGTCGATCACATCGAGATGCTCCATGAAGTGACGCAAACGAATATGGCTGATCTGATGCATAGATACGCAGAACGCGATTGGGAAAAGCGTTACGACGACTTAGCAGCCATCCGCGAACAGCAGGAACAAGTTGCCACTATAGAAGAAGCACATGGCATATGGGGTGGTGATCCCGTCTGGGTAGGGATTCGGCGGACGGATGAAAACATCAGTGCCGTCGGCTTTTACGGATACTTTGAAGATCGTGAAGGACGACTGAAACTGCAATTTCGTCCACTCATGCCCGATCTGGAACATACAGATGCAGAGATTGCCGCCGGGCATCTGAAGGAACTTTTGCAAGAAGACGCAAAAACCATCCAGCGCGATGAAGAATTGCGCCCAATAATCGACTTTTAACCATAAACGCACACAGGAGCTGAAGGTGATTCCGCGACCAAACGTTTCACGCCAAGCCCCTGTGAGCATAAAAGGAATACAAACAGTATGACACAGAAAACGACAAGCAACAATACGAGTCACGAAATTCAAGCGGTCACTCAGAGCGACTTTCTGAGTGTTTTGTACCCACAACATTCAGGGGAACACTGGTTGGAATTGCGCTGTATTCATCCCGGAACGGGTGAAGTCCAAATACTCTGGACACAACTCAACAAGCAAAAACAACTGGAATCTGTGCTGAAGCAGGCAGATAAACTCAATGCTGAGGGCTTCGGCGTGTACTTCGCGCCCTGCCTGCGAAAAGAGAAGAAGGGTAGTGTCGCATCCGCGATTATGCTCCCTGCTATGTGGATTGATATTGATTGTGATGATGACCCGCACAAACGTGAAAAAAGCATGGTGAAGTTATCTGACTTCAACCCTGCACCATCGATCATCGTCGATAGTGGTGGTGGCTGGCACGCTTATTGGTTGCTGGATGAACCATTTATGCTGGAAACGGATGACGATAAACAGAAAATCAGCCAGATCATGCAGGGCATGTTCACGGCACTCGACGGCGACGAAAACTATGTCAAGTCAGTAGCTTCGATTATTAGATTACCATCGACGATAAATACCAAGCCAGAGCGCAATAACACCTTGGTGAAAGTCATTGAGTGGCATCCAGAATGGCGTTATTCACTGACTAACTTTGAATGGCTAGAGGTCAAACCGAAACGACAGAACGGCTATCTGCCCGTCTTTTCGAGCAATGGCAACGGACAACATCCACTGCCACCGCGTACCGAGCAGTATCTGAGTTCGGGAGCATACGATGGCAATCGGAATGCTGAACTTTTTGCCGCCGCCTGCCAGCTTCGGGATGCAGGTTACAGCCAGAGTGATACTGAACGAGAATTAGTTGTCCGTCATGTTGCTGATGGCAATGGCTCAGAAAATCCTCTTGCCCGCGAGAAGGAAGCACGGGCGACGGTTGCCAGTGCCTACAGTCAGCCAGCACGAGAACCAATAGCATCACCCAAACACCATGCGCGTCAGGTGATTCAGCAGCTTGTGGGACAATATCAGGTTGATCAGAAACCTGAACGTCCGACGACTGCCCAGATTGTAGAAGCCGTTGAAGCCTGTGTTCATCTCAATTCCGTTGAATGGGCAGAGGAACGCCAGCATCTCAAAGCTGTTTGTGGCGATGGACTGAAAATCAGCGATATTGACCGCCTTTATAAGGAAAAGAAGAAGGCTGTTGAGCGTCAGCACCAGCAGGAATACGTCGATACCGAGAGTTATCTTATGTTGGATGGCAAGATTATCTACCGTAAAGAGACTTATCGCGGATCAATGGAAAAGACTGTTACCGATTGGGCAGCCACTGCACTCTACCAAACCTGTCAGATTGATGATGATGGCAAAGAAGCGCATGTGACCACCATTGAGCTTCAGCGTGGTTCTTCTACAAAGAAGCTCGATGTTCCCGGTGATGTGTTCGTCGATGATGTGGCTTTGAGGCGATTTATTGGCTCAAGCGCCGGGTCGCAGTATGTGGTTCGGGCAGGGATGTCCAAGCATCTTGTGCCAGCCATTGTTCAGTTGTCAGGTGAGTTTCCAACCCATCGTCACTACAACTTCATGGGCTGGATGCAATTGGATGGCAGATGGGTTTATGTCTCGCCAACGGATTGTGTTACGGCAAAGGGTAAACTTGCTGAACCGCCGTCGGTTGAACTGGATCAACGCCTTAGAGACTACGGTCTGCAAGCGGCGAGTTGGCAGGAGAGCCTTCAGGCATTTGACGCGGTAACAAAAGTATTGCCAGCACAGCTCGCACCTTGCCTAATCTCGTTTGCCTTGTTACCCGTGATTCAACGTTTCTTCCCGAAGATGGCAACTAAACCAGCTATTCATCTAGTAGGCACTTCGGGTAGTGGCAAAAGCGAAATTGCGTCTCTGCTGAGCAGTTTCTACGGGCAGTTCAGCCGTGATACGCCGCCCGCTCAGTGGGGTGATACCATCAACACCGTTGAAATGTTGGGTTATCCCTTGTCCGACGCGCTCTACTGGGTCGATGACTACAAAGACATCTACGCCGATACCCGCACCTTCACGCGCTTTCTGCAATCTTATTCCAGAAATTTGGGACGCGGGCGACTGACCCGTGAAGCGAAGATTCGCCGTGAGAAACCCTGTCGTGGGCTGATTCTCTCCACTGGCGAAACCAGTCTTGAGGGTGAAATGTCGGTGGCATCGCGCATGATGTCGCTGGAAATCCCGCCGTGGAAACAACGCGACCCCGAAGGTCAGGCACTGCTTCAAGCAGAGACACTGCGCGATAATTTGCCCGGTTTCACGGCTCATTTTGTGTCATGGATTGCACGACAGCTTGATACGGGTAGCTTGATAGAGGAAATACCTAACCGGTTCCTCCAGAATTTTCGTGGTTACGACACTCAGTTGACCGCAAAAATTGGTAACAATGGGCATCATGATCGTGCTGTCAAGAACTGGGCAGTGCTGGTCACGGTTTATCAGCTTCTATCCAAATTTATTCAGGAGATGGATGAGGATTACCTACTTCCCACATGGCAGGATGTGATTGTCGAGAGTGTCCGTGCTCTGCGCGAAGAACGTGCCAGTGAAGTATTTCTCGACCTTCTGGGACAGTTGCTCGCAGGCGGTCAGGTCGTGATTGATGACAACATGCAAACTCCGCATGAATACCCATCGGGCGTGACTGTTGTTGGTTACAGAGACGATACCTATGTTTATCTACTGCCAGAGATCGCCTTCAAAGAGGTGAATAAGGTGCAGGCGATTCACTTCAATACCACCGCCATCGGAATGCAATTGAAAGAAGATGGCATTCTGATACCGGGTCCCAATAACCTCAGCACACAAAAGCGGGTACGCGGCGGACGTGTGCGATTTTGGCAACTGACTGCCGAATCCTTTGTTGAGACAGTTGAGCCACCTGAGACGGGAGCTATCTAAACCGCAAAAATGGCGGCATGAGTGCCCGAATCTATGTTGAGTTAGTTGAGACACTTGAGACTCTTCTATTATAGAGGGGTCTTTTGTTTTTTGCGGAAGCTATCATCTGATTGTTTGTGTCTAAACTGGCACAGGTGGCACAGGGTGAGACACCTACTTCTACTAGAATTTAAAAAAATTACCCCCTATCGTAAATGATTCACGAGTTGAAAAAATAGGGTTGAGGCAGTTGAGACGCTTGAGACATAGTCTGTGATGAATTATGTCAAACAACATGATAATAAAAATAAAATGTTATGCGTGTATAATTACAGTAAAAGATATTACCGCAGGGAAGTGTCATAATTATTGAAGTGACCCCCTGAGATTGGACACGATAGTAAATATAGTAATTGTCCAAGAAGGGATAGGTCACATGACCAAGCAGAACGAAGATAAAATCACTGCCTCGGAGAT
>JBBSPQ010000144.1:0-5865 GCA_038258585.1 Pseudomonadales bacterium | reverse complement strand
GCACCGAGGTCAGCGAGCGGCACCGTCACCGCTACGAGGTCAACGTCGCCTACCGGGAGAAGCTGGAGGGTGCCGGCCTGATCTTCACCGGGCTCTCGCCGGATGGGATCCTGCCGGAGACCGTCGAGATCCCTGACCATCCGTGGTTCGTCAGCTGCCAGTTCCATCCAGAATTTACTTCGACTCCGCGCGACGGACATCCGTTGTTTACAGGTTTTATCAAGGCCGCTCTTGAGTATCGGACGAAGGTTGAATCGAAATAACAAGAGCCGGTATCGACCAGTTCAAAACAGCTAAAAACAAGGCAAAAGAGTATAGCTAACGTGACAACAGTAAACGCAGCAAAAAAAATCAGCGCGGGGAGCGTCGAGTTCGCTAACACGCTTCCTTTTGTATTGCTGGGTGGGGTGAATGTCCTCGAATCCGAAGCGCTGGCTATCGAAGTCGCGGAGCACTTTGTTGCTGTCACGTCAAAACTTGGGATACCTTATGTCTTCAAGGCGTCCTTCGATAAGGCGAATCGTTCGTCGATTCATTCCTATCGTGGGCCTGGACTGGAACAGGGGCTTGCCATTCTGGATAGAATCAAACAGCGCTTTGGCGTTCCTGTCATTACAGACGTGCATGAACCCTGGCAGGCGAAACCGGCGAGCGAAGTCGCAGACATCATTCAACTACCAGCCTTCCTGTCCCGACAGACTGATCTGGTGCAGGCCATGGCGGATACCGACGCTGTCATTAATATCAAGAAGGCGCAATTTCTTGCGCCTCAGGAAATGCAACACATCTTGACCAAGTTTGAAGAGGCCGGCAACGACAAGTTGATGCTATGTGAGCGCGGTTCCAGCTTCGGTTATAACAATCTGGTGGTGGACATGCTGGGTTTCTCGGTCATGAAAAAACTGGCCTATCCGTTAGTGTTTGATGCCACCCACGCACTGCAAAAACCGGGCGGCCTGTCTGCTAGTGCAGATGGACGGAGAGCCGATATCACGACACTGGCCAGAGCAGGAATGAGTCAAGGTATTGCGGGTCTGTTTATTGAAGCCCACCCCGATCCGACGAAAGCAAAATGTGACGGACCGTGTGCGTTGCCCTTGAACAAGTTGGAGGAGTTTCTTGTGCAGATGAAAGCGATTGATGATCTGGTCAAGAGTTTTCCTGAGATAGACACAGCGGGATAACACGCTATTAAATCAAATTTTAAAAATTGAAATCTATAAAACGTTTAGAGAGAGCAAGGTATAAACATGGCGGAAATTAAAGAAATACTGGCAAGGGAAATTCTGGACTCGCGCGGCAATCCGACAATTGAAGCCGATGTTGTGCTGGCTTCCGGTGTCGTTGGCACGGCATGTGCGCCCTCTGGTGCGTCGACAGGATCCAGAGAAGCACTGGAATTGCGTGACAAGGATCCAGCACGCTATTTCGGCAAAGGCGTTCTTATCGCTGTTGGTCATGTGAACTCCTCCATTCGTGAACTGTTGGTCGGTCGCGATGCCGGCGATCAGGAAGCGCTTGATCGTGCGATGATCGAACTTGATGGTACGCCTAACAAGGCTAGCCTCGGCGCCAATGCCATACTTGCGGTGTCGCTTGCCGCAGCGAAAGCCGCGGCGATCGAAGCGAAGATTCCTCTGTATGCCCACATAGCGAAACTGAATGGGGGAGCTGGCACTTTCTCATTGCCAGTGCCCATGATGAACATCATTAATGGCGGTGAGCATGCCGACAACAATGTTGATATTCAGGAATTCATGGTTCAACCAGTTGGGGCACCGAATTTCTCCGAAGCGCTGCGTTACGGTGCTGAAATATTCCACAGCCTGAAATCTGTTCTCAGCAAAATGGGTTTGAGTACAGCGGTAGGCGACGAAGGTGGTTTTGCTCCGAATCTGCCCTCGAACGCAGCGGCTCTCGACGCTATTCTACAGGCCGTTGAAAAGACCGGCCTCAAGATGGGCAGTGACGTACGCCTAGCGCTGGACTGCGCTGCTTCCGAATTTTATAGAGAAGGCAAATATCACCTTAAAGGCGAGAACGCAGTCTATGATTCTGCTGGGTTTGTGGACTATCTCGCCAAACTTGCTGGCGACTACAACATTCTGTCCATTGAAGATGGCATGGATGAAAGCGACTGGGACGGTTGGGCAAAACTGACGCGCAAGATTGGCGATCGTGTGCAATTGGTAGGAGACGATCTGTTCGTGACCAACACGGCAATTCTCAGTCGTGGTATCGAGCAAAATATCGCCAACTCAATTCTGATCAAGTTTAACCAGATTGGTACGCTGACCGAGACGTTGGCCGCCATTCGCACGGCCAAGAAAGCGGGTTATACGGCTGTCATTTCTCATCGCTCAGGTGAAACAGAAGATACGACAATTGCCGATCTTGCTGTTGCGACATGCGCTGGTCAGATCAAGACCGGTTCATTGTGTCGGTCCGACCGGGTTTCGAAATACAACCGATTGCTGCGTATTGAGCAGGAACTCGGTAATCGTGCGGTTTATCGTGGCATTGAAGAGTTTGCCCATATAGCAGTGTAATCAAGCACTGGTAGACAGACTCCCTATCGAGATCACTATGAAAGTTCTTTTGAGTGTACTGGTAGTCATCATTCTGGTTTTGCAATTCAACCTGTGGGTTGGGGAGGGCAGCTATTCACAGCAGCTGAATCTCGAATCACAGGTGGAAGTGCAGAAGGAGGAAAATGTCACTCTCGGTGAGCGTAATGATGAACTCGAGAGTGAGGTCCTTGATCTGAAAACTGGGCTTGATGCCGTTGAGGAGCGGGCCCGAAGTGAGTTCGGCATGGTCAAGGACGGTGAAGTGTTGTACCAGATCATCGATTAGCAGGCTGCTCGAGATGACATTCCAATGCCGGCACCAGCCGGCATTGTTTTTTTAACGACAAGGTGTTTAATGGCGATTTGGGCGATAGTGCCGGCAGCAGGTGTGGGTGCGCGTATGATGGCGACGACCCCCAAACAATATTTGCTGCTAAACGGTCGAGCGGTGCTTGAGCGCACGCTACTGCGAATTTCCGAGCTTGCCGATCTGCGTGGAATTGTCGTTGCGCTGAGTGCTGAGGATTCCTGCTGGTCTTCGTTAGACATAACGTCGAGTGTCGAGATATCCACGTGTCTTGGCGGTGAGAATCGTTGTCAATCAGTACTGAATGCATTAAGTGTTTTGCACAGCCGTGCGCAAGAGAACGACTGGGTACTGGTTCACGACGCCGTACGTACCTGCGTAAAAATTGAGGAAATTGAGCGCCTGTTATCCGAAATCAGCACACATCCAGCGGGAGGTATTCTGGGCATTCCCGTGAGCAGCACCTTGAAGCGTGCAGCTCATGACGGATCAAATTCTGCGCCAACGATCACTGCGACGGTAGAACGCGCTAACCTCTGGCAAGCCTCTACCCCGCAGGTCTTCCGTTTCGGTTTGTTAAGAAGAGCGCTTGCCGAGGCGATTAGCATGGGCGCACTTGTCACCGATGAAGCCTCTGCTCTGGAGCTTGCCGGGTATGCGCCCAAACTTGTGCAATGCAGCGCTGATAACATCAAAATTACTTATCCGGAAGATATGCAGTTGGTTGAATTGATTCTTCTCGCACAGGAGCGCAGTAATGTGGAATAAATTCCGTATTGGACACGGTTACGATGCACATCGTTTTGCCGATGCTGTGCTACCAGAAAAACCTCTCGTGCTTGGCGGCGTCGCCATTCCTTATGACCGCAGCTTGCTCGCCCACTCTGATGGTGACGCCGTCATTCATGCGCTGTGTGATGCGATTCTTGGCGCACTGGGTCAAGGTGATATTGGTCGTCATTTCCCCGACACAGACGCGGCTTTCAGCAACATAGACAGTGGTATTCTCCTGCAAAGGGTTGCGGAGTTTATGACTGCGAGTCATTGGTTAGTGGGTAATGTCGATATCACCATACTTGCTCAGGCACCGCGCATGGCCCCTCATATTGAACTTATGCGTCAGCGTCTAGCATCGCTGCTCAGCATCGCGGCGGAGCAGGTGAACGTGAAGGCTTCGACGACAGAAGAAATGGGGTTTGTCGGACGCAAAGAAGGAATTGCCACCTATGCCGTTGTTTCACTCTACAGAGAACAGTGTGACGCGGCTGGCGACTTATGAGCGAGGTGAGCAAAAGCAGTCGCGATACCATGACCGAATACGCCTATGCCCAGAGTGCGCCGTCCTGCATAGCGGATTTCAAGTCCGAACTTGCCGATTTCTGTGTCGATGAGGACATTGGATTTAATTTGAACGGTGCAGGCGAGCATCTTTGTGTAAGTGTTAAAAAATCGGGCGTTACAACGCCAATAGTAGCGCGGGCACTTGCGAAAGCTGCGGGCGTACGCGAGGCGGATATCGGCTACGCGGGATTGAAAGACAAGCAGGGAGTCAGCACACAGTGGTTCAGCATTTATTTGCCCTCCACTCGGGAACCGGATTTCTCCTCGTTGCCGGAAGCAGGAATCGAAATCCTGCAACTGAGCCGCAACAGTCGGAAAATTCGACGGGGAAGTCATCGCGCCAACATCTTTCGTATCCGCTTGCGAAATATTGTCTGTAACGACGTTCAATCAAGTATTAAAGAGGATCTGGAAACACGTCTCTCTTATGTTGCGACCAAAGGTGTTCCCAATTATTTTGGTGAACAACGATTCGGTGTTGAGAATAATAATGTTGCGATGGCTGAACGGTATTTTAACGGTCAGTTGCGTCTCGGCAAAGGTTTCAAGCGTGGCATGGTGCTATCGTCTGCTCGTTCTTTTGTCTTCAATGCACTGCTTTCGGAGCGAGTGCAGGAACAGTGCTGGAATGCCTATGTGCCTGGAGACGTGATGAATCTGAACGGGACTGAGAGCGTGTTTGTTCCTGAACAGTGGGACGCGACTTTGCAGGACAGATTGCAGCGCTTTGATATTCATCCCACGGGACCATTGTGGGGAAGGGGTGAGCTTCGAAGCAGCAATGAAACCAAAGCGCTTGAGGAAAAGTTCAGTCAACGACATCATGTGCTTTGTGCGGGATTGGAAGAGGCAGGTCTGCAACAATCCCGTCGCAGTTTACGGCTTCTCGTGGAATCACTTCAGCGTCAATGGGTGTCGGATAACGAGTTGGAATTGAAATTTTCACTGCCACCGGGGACCTATGCAACTTCGGTACTGCGAGAAATATGTAACTTGAGTACAAACAAGCGTGAGGCAATCGCAAGTGAGTAATGTAAATCTGGCTGGCATCGGTATGACCTCGCAACGAACGCGCGAGCGTTTGGTTGGACGTCTCATCGAGCAAGGCATCAGCAACTGGTCTGTGCTGGATGTCATGAGAAGTACTCCACGACACATTTTCCTGGAAGAGGCGTTGTCTCACCGCGCGTATGAAGATGTGGCATTGCCGATCGGATACAACCAAACCATTTCTCAACCCTATATCGTCGCAAAGATGACAGAAGCGGTGCTGGATCACCATCCTCTATTGGAGGCGGGCAAACTCAACACCGTACTCGAAGTGGGCACAGGATGTGGATATCAGACTTCCATCATTGCGCCGCTGGCGCGCAAGGTATATTCGGTCGAACGAATCAAACCTTTGTTGGAAAAGGCGCGGAAAAATATTCGCCTACTGGGGCTGAATAATGTGCAGTTCAAACATGACGACGGTAGTCTGGGCTGGAATGAGAAGGGCCCGTTTGACGCGATCATTGCGACAGCGGCGCCGCAGCAGGTACCGGCTGAATTATTGAATCAACTCGCCGAGGGTGGACGTCTGATCATTCCTGTGGGAGGAGAAGACACGCAGGAATTGCGCCTCATTACTCGCACGAGTAATGAATT
>JBBSPQ010000143.1:0-5875 GCA_038258585.1 Pseudomonadales bacterium | reverse complement strand
ATGACGGCAGACTTCGTCAAGCAAGGCCAGGCCGTACTGGTTAGACACTTGCCAGAATCGGGATTGGTTCGTCTTTACGACGAAGAAGAATTTATCGGCATTGGCACCATCCTAGACGATGGTCGCGTAGCGCCGAGACGTCTTTTCGCGAGTTGATTCGAGCGTAAGACGAAGATAAAACTGTCATAAATTTGTAGTAGAGTAATGACAGTAAAGTATTAGCAGGAAGGTACCAGATAACTATAAATATGCATGGTTATTCTGGCTCGGCAAGGATGCTGGTAACGAAAGCCGGTACACGATAAGCGTGTGTCGGTTATTTCATTGACGCATATTAGGAGAAGAGAAATGGCATTATCCCCAGAGCAAAAAGCAGCAATTGTTAAAGAGCACGCCCAAGGCGAAGGCGACACAGGTTCACCGGAAGTTCAGGTGGCTTTGTTGACCGAAAACATCAATCAGTTGCAGTCTCACTTCAAAGAGCACACTCACGATCACCATTCACGTCGTGGTCTGATCCGCATGGTTAACAGCCGTCGCAAGCTGCTCGATTATCTGAAGAGCAAAAGCACAGACCGTTATGCTGCATTGATCAAGAAATTGGGTCTGCGTCGCTAATACAGCGCACCTCAAGCAGTTTAAAAGTAGTTCAATGATGAAGAGATGATAAAGAGAGACCTTCGTTTGGCAGGGATGTCATTGCAATGGTGCCGAGGTCAAAATAAAAATACAGGAATGAAAGTATGTTTAATATAGTGAGAAAGACGTTCCAGTACGGCAAAGATACTGTAACGCTAGAAACAGGAAAGGTTGCCCGTCAGGCAACAGGTGCTGTCGTTGTTACCATGGGTGGAACCCAAGTGTTGGCAACAGCAGTCGGCAGAAAACAGCCAAAGGCAGGCACAGATTTTTTCCCTCTGACAGTAAACTATCAGGAAAAAACCTACGCGGCTGGCAAGATCCCCGGTGGATTCTTCAAGAGAGAAGGTCGTCCCACTGAGAAAGAAACATTGGTTTCTCGACTGATCGATCGTCCGATCCGACCACTGTTCCCCAAGAATTTCAATAACGAAGTACAAGTAGTATGTACTGTCATTTCTGCAACCAAAGGTCAGGACCCGGATATCGCGGCGTTGATCGGTGCGTCTGCAGCGTTGGCTATTTCCGGCATGCCGTTCCTCGAAGCAGTCGGTGCCGCTCGTGTGGGCTATGACCTTGAAACAGGTTACATCCTCAACCCGGACATCGAAACACTTAAGACTTCTGCCTTGGACATGGTTGTTGCTGGTACTAAATCAGCAGTGTTGATGGTGGAATCAGAAGCCAAACAACTGAGCGAAGATCAGATGCTTGGCGCGGTATTGTTCGGTCATGAAGCAATGCAGGTTGTTATTGATGCGATTGCAGAGTTGAAGGCTGAGGCTGGGAAACCGGCTTGGGAAATCGCTGAGAAGGTTGTCAATCAGGCGCTGAACGATGGTCTTCACATGGCCTTTGCTGACAGCATCTCTGGTGCCTATCAGATCTCTGACAAGATGCAGCGTTACGATGCATTGGGTGAATTGCTCACTCAGGCGAAGACTCAATTTGCGACTGAAACCAGCGGTGTGTCTGTAGACGAAGTGTCAGCTGTATTCGGTTCACTCGAGAAGAGCGTAGTGCGTAACCGCATTATCGACGGTCTTCCGCGTATCGACGGTCGCGACACTAAGACTGTACGTCCGATCTCTATCGAAACAGGCGTATTGCCGAAGGCTCACGGTTCAGCGTTGTTTACACGCGGTGAGACTCAGGCTCTGGTTGTTACCACTCTAGGTGCGGTGCGTGATGCACAGCTGATCGAAGGTCTGGAAGGTTCCAGAAAAGAATCCTTCATGCTGCATTACAATTTCCCACCGTTCAGCGTTGGCGAAACTGGCATGATGAGCGGCCCGAAACGTCGCGAAATTGGTCACGGCAAACTCGCCAAGCGTGGCGTTCAGGCAGTAATGCCAGCGGAAGCGGATTTCCCGTACGCGATCCGCGTTGTGTCTGAGATCACTGAATCTAACGGTTCAAGCTCTATGGCATCGGTGTGTGGCAGCTCGCTGGCTCTGATGGATGCAGGTGTCCCAATTTCTGCTCCTGTTGCTGGTATCGCGATGGGTCTGATCAAGGAAGGCGACCGTTTCTCCGTAATCACTGACATCTTGGGTGACGAAGATCACCTGGGCGACATGGACTTCAAAGTGGCGGGTACTGCCAATGGCATCACTGCGCTGCAGATGGACATCAAGATTCAGGGCATTACTGAAGAGATCATGGAAATCGCCTTGAATCAGGCGCACGAAGCGCGTGTTCACATCCTTGCTGAAATGAACAAAGTCATTTCAGTATCGCGTGAAGCCGTTTCTGAAAATGCTCCTTCAATGGCCATGCTGAAAATCGATCCGGACAAGATCCGTGATGTAATCGGCAAAGGTGGTGCAGTCATCCGCAGCATCACTGAAGAAACTGGTGCTTCTATCGATATCGATGATGATGGCAACATTCGCATTTACGGCGAAGATGCGTCTTCACGCGATGCCGCTATTGCACGAATCCACAGCATCACTGCCGAAGCAGAAGTTGGCAAACTCTATATGGGTAAAGTGGCGCGTATTGTTGATTTCGGCGCATTCATCACTATTCTTCCGGGTAAGGACGGGCTGGTTCACATCTCACAGATTTCCTCAGACCGCGTGGAAAACATTGGTGAGTATCTGAAAGAAGGCCAAGAAGTACTGGTTAAAGTCACTGATCTCGACGCGCGTGGCCGTATCAAGCTCAGCATCAAAGAGATTTCAGACGAAGAGAAGGCAGGGTTTACTGCTGACGAGTAATTCGGTCTGATCAAAAAAATCCCGCTGACATGTTACGTGTCAGCGGGATTTTTTTTGCCCGCCGAAAACCCACTTGAATCTCGGCTTCTCCGTTGTCGGCTTTATTGTTATGCTCGGACGACCTTCCACAACCATTGATCCGCACTATGTCAGCACAACCCGGTAAGTCTATGATTCGTATTCGACCTGCAGTGAAAGCAGATTGTGCGTTGGTTTTGTCGTTTATCACAGAACTGGCCTTATACGAAAAGCTTGCCCACGAAGTGGTTGCAACGGTCGAAATTCTTGAAGAAAGCTTGTTCGGCGCTAAACCCTATGCCGAAGTATTGATCGCTGAACTGGATGGACAGGCAGTTGGATATGCCTTGTTTTTCTACAGCTTCTCTACGTTCTTGGGGCGACCAGGAATCTATCTGGAAGACATCTATGTCACACCAACCAAGCGTGGTCATGGCGTTGGGAAGACAATAATGACCCACATCGCTCGGCTGGCAGTGGAGCGCAAATGTGGTCGCTTCGAATGGTCTGTTCTCGATTGGAATGAACCGTCAATCCAGTTCTATCGCTCTATTGGGGCAGTCTCCATGGATGGCTGGACCGTGCAACGTGTGACGGGCCAGGCGTTGTTCGATCTTGCTGCTATGACTCACCAAGGAGCGGGCAGTGAGTAGAACCGTCTACGTCAACGGCGAGTTTGTTGCACAGGAGAATGCAAAAGTTTCTGTGTTTGACCGCGGCTTCCTGTTTGGTGATGGAGTTTACGAAGTTATACCGGTGTTGAATTCCCGGTTGGTGGAAAAGCAGCACGCCGTGGAACGACTGGATCGCAGTCTCGCGGAGATCGGGATGGCCTGGCCGTGCAGCAAGCAAGAATATCTACTTATTCTGGAAGAGTTGCGTCGACGCAATGATCTGATCGAAGGCGCGGTCTACATGCAGGTGACTCGAGGTGTGGCGGAGCGGGATTTTGCCTATCCAGTCAAAACGGACACCACGTTTGTCGCCTTCACGTTCGCCAAGAAACTACTCGATAACCCGCTCGCTGAAACAGGCGTTAAAGTTGTTTCGGTGCCGGACCTGCGCTGGCAGCGTCGCGATATCAAGTCAATTAATCTGTTGGCTCAATGCATGGCGAAACAACAGGCAGCAAGCCAAGGCGCTTTTGAAGGCTGGATGGTCGAAGACGGCGTTGTGACTGAAGGTGCCTCGTCTTCCGCTTTTATCATCACGGACAAGTGCATCATTACCAGACCGTTGTCGCGGTCCATCCTGCCGGGCATTCGCCGCAAGGTGATTCTAAAGATGGCACGCGATCACAACATCGATCTTGTTGAACGAGCTTTTACACTAGCTGAGGCCTATGCTGCAGATGAGGCATTTTTGAGCAGCGCGACGACGCTGGTGATGCCGATAATTTCGATAGATGACAAAATAATAGCAGATGGTCGACCTGGCCCGCTGACTCGAATAATAAGACAGATATATGTGGAGATGCTTGCTCAGGAAGCCATCGGCTGACAGTGAGATGGTATTGCCTTACCCAAACTTTTAAAGAGAATCCTCATGAATATGCGCTCTATCTATAAGTTACTCGTTTTGCTCCTTTGCCTGTCTTTGGCATCTCTCAGTTATGCCGAAGGAGGCCGCACACCGTTGCGTGCCCGTAACGGCATCGTCGCCAGTGCATCTGAAATCGCCTCGCAAGTGGGCGTGGACATTATGAAACAGGGCGGCAATGCCATGGATGCCACCATCGCAACGGCATTCGCGCTGGCGGTCACTTGGTCTACAGCCGGTAACATTGGTGGCGGCGGATTTCTGGTGTATCACGGCGAGGATGGTCACGCGACGACATTCGATTTCAGAGAGAAAGCGCCGCTGGCGGCAAACGAACGGATGTATCTAGGGCTGGACGGCGAGGTTGTAAATAACTCAAACCACCGCACGTTATTGTCCGTCGGCGTGCCTGGAACGGTTGCTGGCATGTATAAGGCGCATCAGGAACTCGGCAGTCTGCCTTGGGCCGATTTAGTTGCACCTGCAGTCAAACTGGCGCGTGAAGGCATTCCGATTACATGGGCGCTATATTCCGGCTTCCGGCAGAATCAGTCGTTCTGGGATCAGTATCCGTCCTCAGCGAAAGTATTTCTGAAAGCCGATGGCTCGCCCTATGAATTGGGTGAAACATGGGTGCAACCTGATCTTGCACACACATTGGAGTTGATTCAGCAGCATGGGCGAGACGGTTTCTATAAAGGCAGTAACGCCAAATTACTCGCCGACTTCATGCGCGCGAATGGCGGCATCATCACTGAAGAAGACCTAGAGAAATACGAAGCGATCGAGAGAGAACCGATTCGAGGAACCTATCGCGGCTATGAGATCGTCAGTATGCCACCACCGAGTTCCGGCGGTGTGGCAATAGTGGAGATATTGAACATCCTAGAAGGCTATGACTTGGCGTCAATGGGCCACAATTCGGCTCAATACCTCCATGTGATGACTGAGGCAATGCGTCGTGCCTATGCTGATCGCGCAGAGCATCTTGGTGATCCGGATTTCAACGAAAGCATGCCGTTGTCACATCTGATGGACAAAGACTATGCCGCCAGCCTGCGCGCCACAATCGATATGCACAAGGCTTCGATAAGTGATGAGAGAGAATATGCCAATATCTATGAGAGTGAGCAGACCACCCATTTCTCCGTCGTGGATAAAGAGGGCAACATGGTCTCTCTCACTTATACACTGGAAAATGCCTACGGCTCGCGCATCGTGGCAGAAGGAACAGGGTTCCTTTTGAATAATGAGATGGGTGACTTCAACGCGGTTCCGGGCATCACCAATCGGAACGGACAGATCGGTACTCCACCCAATCTTATCGCACCGGAGAAGCGCATGTTGTCCAGCATGTCTCCGACAATCGTCGCGCAGAACGGTAAACCGTTAATGGCCGTCGGCAGTCCTGGAGGCCGCACGATTATTAATACCACGTTGCAGCTCATTATGAATGT
>JBBSPQ010000142.1:0-5889 GCA_038258585.1 Pseudomonadales bacterium | reverse complement strand
GGCTTCAGCGGTGGCATGTCGATTATTTCCTGGCGCTGGCAGAAGCTGAGCAGCCCGGAATGACCGGAGCGCAGCAGGCAGTGTGGTGGGATCTGCTGGAGGTTGAGCACCCCAACTTCCGGGCGGCATTCACCTGGAGTCGAACGGAAGCAGACCACGAAACAGAGCTGCGTCTAGCGCTGGCGCTGGGGGGATTCTGGCATCTGCGCGGACACATCAGGGAAGGAAGCGGCTGGCTCACGGATGCGCTGACGCGGACTGAAGGCGCAGCCTGGGAGCTACCCCCAGCGACGGATCATAAGCTTCGTGCGAAGGCGCTCGATTTGCTTGGAACATTTATGGTATTTCGGGGGGAGCTGGACTCCGCTCAGCCGCTTTACGAGGAATGCCTGCGACTGTTCCGAGAACTTGAAGACTCTGCGGGAATCGCCGAAAACTTGGGCGGTTATGGGATGCTGTTGGTGCAGCGCGGAGACTACGAGCAAGCCGAAATCCTCCTGAACGAGAGCCTGGCTTTGTGGCGCGAACTCGAGAACACAGGCGGCATCGCCTTAACCTTTCTTTTTTTAGGGAATCTCGCCTATGCGCAGGGCAATACACAGCGGGCGCGTAAGTTCTGGGAGGAGGGTCTAGTTCTCTGCCGCGCCGAAAACTTTACCTGGATCGCCTCAACACTGCTGACGCAATTAGCGATGGTGGCGCCGGAGGAGGGCAACTACCAAAGGGCAGGCGCGCAACTGGCGGAAAGCTTGACGATCTTGTGGGAAATGGGCGAACTCTGGCAGACTGCCTACACGCTCGAAGTATTCGCCTGTCTGGCAGCCGCACAGGGGCAGTCATCGGCGACTGGGGAATCAAGCCTCCTTCGATCGGCGCGTCTTTTCGGTGCGGGGGAAAGGCTGCGCGAAACGACTGCCTCTCAGGTACTGACATTTCTGCAGGATTTCAACGAACGCGGTATTGCCAGCCTGTGCGCGCAGCTCGACGAAGCAACGTTCAAGGAGGCTTGGGCAGAGGGCAAAGCAATGTCGCTCGACCAGGTGATTGCCTACGCGCTTGAAACCCATACCATGTAAAATACTAGTCCAAGAGCAACTGGTCTACCCCCAGATTAGTGGCTCATCCGCACTTTGTGTGAGACTAAGGTGGATGGATGACGCGAAGACGGAGTAAGTCGAACTTGGCGCGTCCATACATCTGACGCTTAATCAGTTTGAGGCGGTTGACCTGCCCTTCGGTTTGCCCGTTGCTCCAGGCGGTTTCGAGAGCAGCGCGAACCGCCGCTACATCTTGACGTAAGCCAAGGGCAAAGGTGTGTAACGAATAGATGCTGGACTGCTCACTCTCCACCAACCAGGCATCGAGAGCAGTTGCTGCACGGGTTTTCACCATATGAATGAAACGTTGAGCGAGGGCGTAGACTGTAGCGAGTTGAGAATGCTGCCGAAGATGGGTCAACAGCAGGTGCTCCGTTTGAGAGAAATCTACTGTATCGTCGCGTACCAAGAACCAGGCGAGTTGTTTAGAAGAGGGGATCGCAGAAGTTTTACGCGGTGCAGGAGGTTCGGCACGCTTGGCATAAGGCGTTGTTGGTGACAGATGGGTGCGCTTCAACTGCAGCCACTTCATGACTTGTCGTTTGGTGCCGGGATACCCCTGCTGCTGAATCTCGCGCCATAGTTGCTGGGCGTTTTCACACCCCGCCCGAAAACGCCGTTCCAGATACGGCAAGTAGGGGTCGAGGATGCTTTTGCCGAGCCGATGCGGTTTGCGTTCTGGAAAGGTGGTCGCATAGTAGTACTTGCGAATCGTTGCAGGATGGCATGCCAGTTCCTGAGCAAGCTGAGCGAGGTTCCATCCCTGCTGCCTCAACGCTTGAATTTGTTCATAAAAGGCGAGGCGCTCATTCCGCTTCTCTACCGATGCTCGCCTTTCGCTGTGGGTGCGTATGAAAGCAGAGCGCTGTTGGTTCAGAAGGGTCTGAAAGTCAGCGGCAACCGGCAATCGCTGTAAGTCAGCGTAAATAGAGGTCAAGTAGCGCTCTAGCATTTGCCGGAGATTCAACAGTAAGTGCCAGCGATCCGCGACCTGCACTGCCTGCGGTGCGCCTTGCCGAATCCCTGCGCTGTAGTCAGTCGAGCGGTCGCGCGTCACGCGCTCAATGGTTGGATACATTCGTAACCAGGCGGCGAGCGTCTCCGCCGTTCGGTCAGGCAGCAGCTCGACGACGCGATGGGTTTCCAGATTGACGATCACGGTTCCATAGGTTCGCCCACGTTTCAACGCCCAATCATCCACACCAATGATCCGCAGCTCACCCGAAGGTGCACAGACACCAAGCTGGCGCAAAATCCGCAGCAGCGTATCCGCGCTCACGCGAATGCCTAATCGTGCTGCCACCCGATGTGCCACTTCGGCTCCAATTTCCAAAGCAATCGCGTAAAGCAACCGCGTAAGTGACAACGTCCGTCGAGCGTACGCGGGCAGCCAACCGGAGAGCGGTTCTGCGAACGCCTTACGAATGCAAGCGGGGTTCACACAGCGGAACCGCTTGACCCTTAATATCAGTCGCACGGTGCATCCAACACTGGAGATTTCCTGGGGATGGCGTGTGTACCATCCATGTACCCGACGCGATGCCTGTCCACAGGCCGGGCATATTGCTCGATGGCTGGTACTGTAGGCACGAACCTCTACTCCATTCAGTATCATCGTCACTCCCTGAATGTGAAAGCCCGCGATTGTATAGGGAAGGACTGATATGAGCGTCTACCGTTCCTGCTATTGCTTGTCAACCTCTTCAGTCTATTCGGTGCGACGCTCAGCTTCACACAAAGTGCGGATGAGCCATTTTATCGGGGGTAGACCACTACTTCGAAGTGTCCCAGAGTGTATGACGTATCACAAATTTCACATTCTTTGGCCCTTAACCGCTCGCAAAGGACACGCTGAAAGAAATGTCCCAATGCTATCTGCTTGTGTTGAATTCCCAATATCTACTGAGGATTGGAACAGGACGAGTTTCGCACCCTCTACGGTGTCCCAAAGCGCTGTAGAGCCGCATACACTGCGTCCATGCCAAACGTCAGGGCAGCCACTGGGATACGCTCATCGGCGGCGTGAATAGTCTGCGTGAAGTTGAAATCGTCGGGGAGCTGCATCGGCAGAAAACCATAGGTCTGGATACCCAGGTGCGCGAAGAAACGCCCATCCGTCACGCCGGTAAGCAACAGTGGCCCCGGAAACCCGCTGGGATCCGCCTCGCGCAGAATGCCTGCTAATGTGTTGAACAGTCCCATATCCTGCATCTTGGGGCCGGGATCATAGCGCGTCACCTCGAATTCCACCTCATTCCCGACCAGTGCCTGTAATTCCGCCAGTATGTCCTCCGGGGCGTAGCCGGGCAGGAGCCGCCCATCCAGTTCGACCGTGATGACAGAGGGGATCACGTTGATTTTGTCGCCGCCTCGAATGATGGTAGGACTCACGGTATGGTGCAGCAGGGGATCGAACACCCGCCCGCGTGCTCCCATTACATCCAGAACCCGATTAGTCAACGTGGGGTTGAGCAGTTGGCGCAGTAGAGGAGCCACCGGAAAGCTCAGCTCATCAGCTAAGCTGTTAAACATCTGGTGGGCGATAGGCGTAACGTGGACGGGCAACCGGTGGCGATCCAGCGTGTGCAGCATCCGTGCCAGTTTTGCCGCCGTGCCGCCGCGAATGGGCATAGAGCCATGCCCGGCAGGTCCGCGTATCGTCGCTTTGATCGAACAGACCTGTTTCTCAGCAACCATGATGGGATAGAAGCGTTTCCCGCCAATGCTGAAGGTAAAACCGCCAAACTCGCCTAAGGCATAGCGCACATTGGCGAACAACTCCGGGTGTTCGTTCACCAGGAACTTCGCGCCGTAGTCGCTATCCGCCTCCTCGTCGCTCAGAACGCACAGGATGACATCACCGGGCAGCGGCAGGTTCTCGACTTTGGCGCGCATGAATGCCGCCAGCAGCATCGTCAAGCCGCCTTTCATATCGAGGGTGCCGCGCCCCCACAGAAAGCCGTCCACAATCTCCCCGGCAAAGGGGGAATGCGTCCACGCTTGGTCAGCCGTGGTCACGACATCGACATGCCCTTGCAGCAAGAGCGGTCGCGCATTGCCTGCGCCGCGCAAGCGCGCAATCAGGTTTGGTCTGCGGGGAGCTTTCTCAAGCAGCAGGGTCTCAATCCCCAGGCTCCTCAACAGGCCGTCGATATAAGCGATGCAGGCACCCTCGTTACCGGGAGGATTGGTTGTATCAAAGCGCAGTAAATTCTGTAACAACTCGACAGGGTGTTGGTAGATCGTCGTCATTTCAATCATGTGGCTTCCTCAGTTTGTAACTTCAGTAATGACTACGAGAGCGCTGTGAACACCAGGGTTGGAAAGTTAGTGAATGAGGAAATATTCCCCGACATAGGTACACCGTAAGCTTGGCCAATTGTACCTACAATCAAGGGATAATCTCCTAAATATTTGTCCCCACTGCGAGCATAAAGTCGGGGACTGCCGGTTCGATAAGCTTCCAGATCTGATTGATCGGGCGCAAGTATCGTTGGGAAGTCATAACATTACCTTTGAATTAGACTGGCGATCTGATGTATTGCGCTGTTCTATGGTCCAACTTTCTGATGTTAGAATAAGCTCATGGTATCACGAGGAACGTGACCGAATCGTCACCAAATAGTCACGACCAGGAAGTGGGGAAATTTGTCCATTTCCAGTAGGTGTCTTTGTGATTTTTATACACTCGAAAATAAGGGTTTTCGTATGTTAAAAGTCAGACAGAGATGAACGCTGTCACCCCCGCCTCTAATAAGCAATACCGTCTCGCACGGCACTATTTGGAGAAACTACGCAGCGCTAAGCACATCTATCAGTGTGGAGATGAAAACGCCAGCTACGGCTTAAAATTAGCCCAGCAGGACTGGGCACAGATTCAGCACTGGCAGTCGTGGAGCACAGTTCAAGCGTCTCAAGATCAGGAGGCGGCAAGTTTATGCAGTGCCTATTCACTCGAAGCAGGCGAACTGCTTGACCTGTTGCTCTCGCCGCAGGAACATCATCACTGGCGTCAGGCTGCGCTGATATATGCGCAGCAGATTGGAGATCAGCGGGCGGAACTAGAACACTTACTGGTGCTTGGGCAAATTTATCACATCCTAAGCGCCTATATTCAGGCAGTGGCTTCTGTTCAGGAAGCATTAGAAATTGCTCGACAGCTTGACAACCAGAAGAGCATCGCGCGAGGATTAACGATCCTGGGGGAAACAGCCCGATTTGAAGGGACATATGCTCAGAGTCAAGCGTGCCACGAGCAGAGCCTGGCTATTTATCGCGCTCTTCAAGACCCGTCCGGCATTGCCCAAAATCTACTTGGTATCGGCAATATCATGCAGGATTTAGTAGGGGACACGGCTGCACGTCCTTATATCGAGGAGGCTCTGCATATCTATCGTCAGTTAGGCGATATGCACAGTACTGCCACGGCACTGCGGATGCTCGCCGAGACCTGGATGAACGAGGATATCGTAGCCGCGTGGAAGTATCTCGATGAGTGTCTCCCCCTTTTCAAGCGACTGAACGTGCCAGCCGATTTCATCGCTGTTACCAGAACTCGAGCTATGGCTCTGGTTTCTCAAGGTGAACTTGAACATGCACAAACGATAAGGAATGAAGGGTTGCAGCTTGCTCAACAACTGCAGCTCCCAAGATATACCGTGATTGCTAGTTGAAGTCGTTCATGTGGTACTTGTTAAAATGGGAGTTATCAGACAACCATTGAGCGAGAAACCGACATGAACGACACCTATATTGTAACGACGTATGTGGTGATTGATGATATTTTGAAAGC
>JBBSPQ010000141.1:0-5943 GCA_038258585.1 Pseudomonadales bacterium | reverse complement strand
TAAATTTGCGCAAATGGTTAAATCGACGATATAAGTCAGTCACCATTAAATGAACAAGATGCTGGGGATACCGATAGCGGGTTTTTCTACAGCCTCGTTAGCGCCCCACTTGCCGACACTACGTCATTGACGTATAGTTCATCGTATGTACACGATAGTTGAGACACCCACATTCGTAGAGGATGCCAAACGTCTTTGGTCTGAGGAGGAGCGAGGGGCTTTTTGCGCTTGGCTAGCATCGAAACCCGAGGCTGGGTCAGTGATCCCTGGCAGTGGTGGTTGTCGGAAAGTACGCTGGTTTAGAGCGGGTTCTGGCAAGAGAGGCGGAGTAAGAGTTATATATTTCACAAGAATTTCGGATGAAGAAATTTGGCTTCTTGTCATTTATGGCAAAGCGGTTGTGGGCAATATACCTGCTCACATTTTGAAGGCGATTCGGGAGGAAGTTGAAAATGAGTAAGTACGCCGAAACGATGAGTGGAGAAGAACTAGGAAACAAGCTCCTGAAATCCGTAAAGGAAATGAAATCTGGGAGTGCTGCACGAGTGACTAAGTTTGCAGCAAATGAGGTCGCGTCAGCGAGACTGAAAACGGGATTGTCGCAAGCTGAGTTTGCGCAGGTGCTACAGATATCTGCTCGCACTCTTCAAGAATGGGAGCAAGGCAGACGATCGCCATCTGGTGCTGCAAAAGCTTTAATCCAAATTGCATTTCGCCACCCTGAAATTATCAAGGAAGGTTTGACATCTCAGCGCTAACAATTAATTGCACGCGACCAGCTGCGCTGGCGCGTGAATACGGGCGTTTGGCGTTGAAGAATAAAATATGAGTGAATATCACCTGAAAGATCATGAAATACCTGAAGGATTTCAAATATTCGAAGATCGCATCGAAGTTGCGGGGGGTGTCCTTCCGGAAGGCCGATGCAGCTTCTTTTGTGAAGGCTGGTAAAAAATGGTTAGAGCTTGAAAGGGAAAATGGGAACAAGCACGATAAAAACGCAATTAAAGTAATCGGGTGCAGTAAGGGGTTTTTCGGTACAAAGCGCCGGTTTATTGGGTATCTGCCGAAAGAAGTATCGAAATTGGTGGTCAACAATGGGTTTTGGGGCCAAATTCAACCACGGTTACTCAAGACTCACACAGGAGGCGGTGGCTTCATTGAAATTTTAATTCAACTACTAGGGCCTAAAGGGAAGAAGCATCAGTATTGCCCACGGAATTCTAGTTCTGGCAGCCACTACACCGACTACGTGGAGCGGGTGAAACAGCTAAAAGCCGAAAAAAGAAACGTAGAAGCTATCGAACTCCTTTCAAAACTTGTAGCAGATACCGAAAACGAATCGATAAAACAAGGTGGGGGTTGGGGTGTGGCGCCTTGGTACTACGAGCAACTAGCGATTTTGTATCGAAAAGAAAAGCAGTATGACAAAGAAGTGGAAATTCTAGAAAGATATGAGAGCAAGCCAAAGGCGCCGGGCCACAGAAGCTAGCCGTTAGGTTAATAAAGGATCGTGAAAACAGAGATCAGGACCGTGATTAACAAGCGACTGTGATCCCAAATCAACATCAATCAACGGGCCAGATTCGCTGATTTTCCGAAAATTCCTTATCACGAGCTGACATGCACCATCTCTATATTATTAGCTTTGCACCGCGTAGGCCCCGACATTTCGGAAATCCTTAAAAACAATTTGGACAACGACGCTGGAAATTATAAAGAAACGACAGTCCAATAGAGTCGAGTGATATGACCATATTTACGATAATCAACGGCCTGCCAACTTCAGTCTGATTGGTACTCGGCCTAGCCGCTCTCATAACCCTTTCCCGCACCCCCAAAATCAAAGGCTACCTCGGTGAAATGCTCGTCCGCGCGTGCGCCCGAATCATTCTCCACAAAGACACCTATCACCTCTTGCGCAATGTCTTGCTGCACACATCAGACGGTACGACACAAATAGACCACATCCTCGTCTCCCAGTTCGGCATATTTGTGTTGGAAACGAAGAACATGCGCGGCTGGATATTCGGGAGATTGTAGCGGAAGTTGCTGAGGAGATGAGCAATTCAAAGCGGGTTGACGTGTAATTACGATATAACTACAATCTGCGCATGGACGAATTACGCTTTACATGGGATGTCGCAAAGGATGCAGCCAATCAAAGGAAGCATGGCGTGACTTTTGAGGAGGCTAAAACTGTGTTTGCCGACGATTTTGCTCGCCTGATTATTGACCCAGACCACTCCCAAGGAGAGGACAGGTTTATCCTGATGGGAATGAGTACAGAATCGAATTTATTAACGGTCTGCCATTGCGAACGGGGACTGAACACTATCCGTATCATATCCGCCAGAATGGCTGATAAATCTGAACGGACGCAGTACGAGGCTCATAGATATGCGTAAATCATACGATTTTTCAGAATCTGTTAAGAATCCTTATACCAACAAACTAAAACGACAGATAACGATCCGAATAGACGAAGAGACAATCGACTACTTCAAGAATATGGCCGAGGCGAAAGGCGTTCCCTATCAAAGTTTGATTAATCTCTATCTGAGAGATTGTGCAATAACCCATAAGGAACTTAAAACAAGCTGGGAATAATTGCGAAAGGCATGACCTAGTATACTACTATGAGCGCGCGCCCGAATTACCTATGAACAGTCGAAGCCAAGCCTCCAAAACAATACGGCTGGACTGTCTCAGTTTGGTAGTTTATTCTGCTGTTACTCCCAAACTGCTCAAACAATACAACTAACTGCGCCTTCTCAATCGTATATGCCCACACCCATATCTAGTGTGAACAAATGCCAACAAAATAAAGCGCATCGCTTGTTGCTGTTGATCGCACCGCGCCTTCCAGAGAACACAACATGTCATCCCCTTTAACCACCGCCAATCCGAGCTGGATCGGTAGACTTTCGGTTGCGCTCGCTCTATACGCTCTTATTGGTGGAGCCATTTCTTTCTCTGGATGGGCATTTGACGTACCGAGGTTAACGGACTGGCTCAACGATGGCATTTCGACTCAGCCCAATACCGCCGTATTACTTATCTGCGCTGGCGCCGCCTTGTTGCTGTCACATTTTGGCTACGTAAAAGGACCGTGCCTACTCGGCGCAATTGTCACTTTGGTAGGAGGGCTAAATCTTCTGCAGTTCGCAATTGGTCTGGACTTCGGTTTCAATAATCAATTGATGTTCGGGCGAGCGTGGGGGCATGAGGCCACCGTATCACCAGGACGTTTTGGTGTACCTGCTTCGATCTCATTTATACTTGTTGGGATTTCGATCATCTTGCTTAGCGCGCAACGAGCCAACCTGCGGCGCTTAGTTCCAATCCTTGCAATGTTCACAGTGCTGATAACACTGTTCTCATTACTGGGTTACTTGTTTGGCGCTCGCCAATTTTATGCAATTCCCTGGCTTTCGGCCATTGCCTTGCAAACCGCGACCATGTTGTTGGCTCTCGCCATCGGCCTCATTGTCAGTGTTCCACAACATCATCCAATGCTTTTGTTATCTGAACCTTCCAGTGCCGGTCAAATGGCGCGAACAGTTTTTCCTGTTTTAATTGTTTTGATTCCGACGATTACTTGGCTTCGCATAAAGGGCTTCGAATACGAGCTGTTCGATATTGGCACCAGTCGTGCTCTAGGGGTCGGAGTACTGTTGTTGAGTGTTGTTGCAATAATGTGGAATGCGCTGTTGGCACTACGTCGGCGAGAGCTGAGAGAGCGGGAAAGTGATCAACAAAAAGACGAGTTCCTCGCTATTTTGGCTCATGAATTGCGCAACCCTCTGGCGCCAATTAGCAATGCCCTGGCTATAACAAAACTTTCTCCGGGCGATCCTGAAACGTCTGAGCAAGCCATCAAAATAATTGAACGGCAAACATCTTATCTGGTGCGACTTGTTGACGACCTGCTGGACTTGAGCCGCATTACGAGTGGCAAGCTTGAACTTCGACGTGAGCGCATAGAGCTGTCATATGTAATAGATCAAGCAATTGAAACTTGTACGCCACTTGCCGACAGTTCAGACCAAGATATTGTTGTACAAATGCCATCTCATCCAATTTACCTGGATGCCGATCCGGTGCGATTGTCTCAAGTCTTATGCAATTTGCTAAACAACGCCTGCAAATATTCTCGTCAGAAAGATCAGATCAGATTGACCGTTGAACAGCAGGAGAAGATTGTGGTTATCCGGTTGCGGGATAACGGAATCGGAATTCCTAGAGATATGCTCAGCTCAATCTTTAGAATGTTTTCGCAAGTGGATCAGTCACTGGAAAAATCTCAAGGTGGCTTAGGTGTTGGCCTTACGCTGGCGTCGACTCTTGCCAACCTCCACGGTGGCAGAATCGAGGCGTACAGTGACGGAATTAATAAGGGCTGCGAGTTCACAGTGTACCTGCCCATCAGCGTCGATCAAACTTCGACAACGCGCGCGTCGGATGACCCAATAGTGCCCCTCACGGCCGACCGCATTCTAATTGCAGATGATAATAGAGATAGTGCTGATAGCCTTAGTGAAGTGCTCAAGGTATTGGGCAATCAAACGTTTGTTGCTTATGACGGCGAGCAAGCAATAGCGATGGCGGAAGCCCAGCGCCCTGACGTCATCTTATTGGACATAGGTATGCCCAAATTGAACGGATATGATACGTGTCGCCAAATTCGTGCCTTTCCGTGGGCAGACAACACTTTGATCGTGGCACTCACTGGCTGGGGCCAGTTTAAAGACCGCAGTAAATCTGCCGAAGCTGGTTTCGACAACCATCTGGTCAAACCAATCAATTTAGCCGTACTGAAAGACCTGCTGGCATCTCGGACTCAGTGAGACTAGGAAGAGCGTGGTTTGAGCTCAGCAATCGAATACGCGAAAATCCTCCCGTAGGATTATGTATAACCTGGGTTTTGTCACAAAATGGAAAAGTCTCAAAGTCCCGCTAAACTCTAAAGAACAGAAGACAATCGCTACAAGGAGGTAGCAATGCCAGTAATCAGCAGGTTTTACGGGATTGTAATCGTCATGTATTTTAATGATCACAGTCCTCCTCATTGTCATGCCAAGTATTCAGGCTACGAGGCGATTTTTGATTTTGGTGGAGAAATTCTTCAAGGAGAATTTCCAACTCGTGCGACTGCATTTGTGCGAGAATGGATCAGCGCAAATCAGTCAGGACTTATTTCGAATTGGAACAACGCGCGGACAGGCCAACCACTGAACTACATTGCACCGTTGGAGTGAAAGATGCTTCATATCAAATCAGTAAAATACATCTCAGGATTCAAAATATGGGTCGCTTTTGATGACGGGACTAAAGGTGAAGTCGATCTTGAAGGCTATCTGCAGGGACCCGTTTTCGAACCTTTGAATGATCAAAATATTTTTTCCAAAGTAAGTGTTGACCCCGAACTTGAAACTATTGTTTGGCCAAATGGTGCGGATTTGGCTCCAGAGTTTGTGAAAGAGCTCCACTACAATCAAAGCCGTAGGAGCGATTGAGCAAGGATTTAATGGGGTCAGAGACACTTAAATTGGCATTAGCCAAAGAAATTCTCGCTGCATGAGAATACCTAACGACTTTAACCCGAAGACTGGACAAGCCCAGCCACGCGTCCTCTCCCTGCCAGATCCATCATTACTCCTACCGCCAAGTTGCAATCCATCCGCTCACCCTGCCAGAGAGTGACCACAGTGCTGGCATCGACCTCCAGTCCAATCCGATCGTGCTCGCGTTCGATAGCCAATTCCTCTTCCATCGGATCGCTCGCTTCCATAAACTGGTGCGGCAACGCCCGCGGCATTTCTCGACCCGAGGGTGATCGGACTTCAAAACTCCCGCGCGCATTCTTCACAATTTCGTACTGCTCCTGATGCAATAATGTGTGGTGGTGCCGACACAACAACACCAGATTATCGAGGCTGG
>JBBSPQ010000140.1:0-5975 GCA_038258585.1 Pseudomonadales bacterium | reverse complement strand
GGATTGGAAGCGGGCGACAAAGTCATTACGTCCAGCTACAGCCAAATGATGCAAATGGAACGGATCCAGTTGACTCAGTGACTTGATTAAACCCCTCATGTTCAGACTGTGAATCTTGTGCTAGTGTCTTCACATATACAGTGTCGGCACAGGCACTCCTAAAACTGAACACGTATTCTGATGCGTCGATCAAGAACTCTGCAACTCACTATTGCTTTGGCTTTATTCACGGCCATTGCCCCCCTCGTTCTTGCGATTTACATCGCTCGACAGCAAGGTATTAACCTCGAATTCGAACGTGTAATGAGTTATGTCGATGACCTACTCTATCGTTCTGATCGCACGGTCGCCCAGATGGAAGATGCCCTCGCACAGCTGAATGTTCGGTCCACGAGTTGCTCTGACGTACTCATCCAGCAAATGCAACAAATTGACTTACAGCTCGATTTTGTCGAGGTGATTGGTCATGTGACTGGCACTCGAATGGATTGCTCATCGCTTGGCTGGCATAGCGAACCGATCGAACTTGGCGGTATTGATCTTACTGCCCAGGACGGCATGATGATACGACTCACCATGAACCTGCCAATTGAAAGTAGCCCCACCTTGATTGGTCTGCAGGACCGCGATTTCATCGCGATCAGTTACCAGAATCAGGCTATATATCCGATCATTGAAAGAACGGGTGTACAAGTCGCTACATTTACCCCCATTAATGGGGTTATCCGCGGAACGACCGGGGGGATAGATCATGCTTGGATAGAAAATCTTGGTGACGATATGGAGAGGGTGTTTGTAGACGGTGATCGTATCGTTGGAGTGGCGATATCGAAGCAAGTCGCTCTGACCGGTGCCGTGGCAGCAATCTCTACAGACGTTCTAGATCAGCGCATACTTACCTTTATCGCGTTGTTGCTGCCGATTGGAATAATCACCGGTGCTGGCCTGACGGCGCTTGTCATTCACCTAGCCAGACAACGCATGTCTGTTCCAAATGAGATCAAGCGCGGACTCAAGAACAACGAATTTTTCCTAGCTTACCAACCCATTGTATCTTTGGAGACCGAGCAAAATATCGGTGCGGAAGCATTGATTCGTTGGCGCAAACCCGATGGCTCAATTGCCTACCCCGATGCTTTTATCGGCATAGCGGAATCATCTGGCTTGATCGGGGCTGTTACCGAACGTGTAATCGCATTGGCGGAGAAAGATCTACCGGTTCTAGCTGGTTCTCAATTGGATTTTTGTCTCTCAATTAACCTTTCCGCGAGTGATTTGCTGTCAGAAAATATTCTTCAATTGCTGAAAACCGCATCCAAAAGTCAGACAGGAAAACTCAGCGTGGAGTTGACAGAGCGGACCCTGCTCGACCCCACAGCAGGCCGCGCCAGCATTCAGATACTGCGCAATGCGGGAATCAGTATATCGCTGGACGATTTTGGCACGGGTTACAGTAGCCTCTCGTATCTGGAAACAATGAAATTCGATTGCTTGAAAATCGACAGGCTCTTCGTTGAGGCAATCGATACCGGGGCCGCCACTAATGGAGTTGTTCTACACATTATCGAAATGGCCAAGACACTGAACCTGAGTATGGTTGCCGAAGGCGTGGAAACACGGGAGCAGGCGGACTACCTGCGCGAACGTGGTGTGGAAAGAGCTCAAGGTTGGTTGTTTGGAAGGCCGGTTGAATTAAAGGAATTTGGTAAACCAACGACGTCTATCGGGTGATGAAAAGCCATCGGGCAACGCCTGATGGCTTTGACAGTCAAATCTAGCTGTAAAGCTTCTTGTAGGTTTGTACGAAGTAAGCCATCTCTTCCGGCTTAGCCATACTGACTCGTGCCCAAGTTGGGTAGGGTTCGAAGGTACGCCCCACCATAATGCCGTGGTCGAGCATGGACTTGCGGAACACGTTCACGTCGATACCGGTTTCGATGAAACTGAAGTTTGCATTGGACTTGATGTAGCGCATACCAAGTTCGTCGCACATTCCTTCGATGATCGCCAGACTTTCCTTGTTCTTCTGCTTCGAAAGATTCTGAAACTCCATGTCCTGATAACTGACATAAGCCGCATGCTGAGCGAGGATACTGACGCTGCCCGTCTTCACTTTATTCAAACGCGTCATGAGTTCCGGATGAGCAAAGCCAAAGCCCACGCGCAGACCAGCAAAGCCATGAATCTTGGAAGCGGTACGCGCCACAATCACGTTGTTTACCCCTTCCGCAATCAGATGCATCATGCTGCTGAACTCAGGGTTATCTACATACTCGTAGTACGCCTCATCGATGAACACCAGACGATCTTTCGCCACGGTGCGCACGAAGTCTTTCAGCGCAGTTTTTTCGATAATAGACGGGATAGGGTTATTGGGATTGCACAGGTACACCATGCGAGTGTCATGACGAATAGCCGCATACATGGCGTCGAGATCGATGTGCATTTTTTCATTAACAGGAACGTTGATGATTTCAGAACCCATATCCTCTGCCGCACGAATCAACTGCCCAAACGTCGGGTAAGGCGCAACGATGGAGCCTGTCTCCAGACTGGCGAGAATACCGGCAGCCTGCAATATCTCACCTGAACCAGCAGCCAGAGTAATGCTGTCGACGGGCACGCCTTCAATCTTGGACTGCAACTCGAAAATCTTGTTGGCGATACCGCCATATAGATTACTTTCACCAAAAGCCTTTTCCATCGCTTCAATCGCCAGCTTGGAGGGGCCATATGGATTTTCGTTGGAAGACATACGAATGGGCATCTCTGGTGCCATGATTTCAGCCACAGCGGAATTGAGCAGGCGTATGGAGCCTCCAGTCATGCCCTGTATCGCGGCAGCACCAGCAAAAAGCGAACCACCAAACAGCAGACGGCGACGACTCATTGAAGGGTTCATCAGAAATCTCCTCAAGAATATTGGGAATTGGATGTCACGTTGAATTGTGAAAAAACCGGCGGCCTTTCGACCGCCGTGAACATGTGCCTGCTGGCACCTTTACATATCAGAAGTTGTATCCCAACTTCGCGAACCAGCGTGACCCAAAAAAACCCACTGGACTGCCAGTAAGATATTCGCGGCTGGTGTTGGCGTAACGCTCTTCGTTGTAGTCCCAGATGGCGCTCGGTGTCTTATCCGGATACTCATTGAAGACATTGTCCATGCCCACGCTAATGCTCAAGGCATCGGTAGCTGAGTACGTCAGCTCAACACTGGTCATCGCCATGGTATCGATCTCATTTTTGTAATAGAGACCTCCACCCAACGTCACCAGATCGAGTTGTTCACGCACTGCTAACGGATAGCTTGAGGCACTGGCCAATGAGTACTGCGGCCCGTACACCGACTCGCGAACATTCAGAGTGAAGTCGCCAAAGTTGACGCGCGCCCCCAAATTGACTCGGTACTTGGGACTGTCAGTTTCCAGGTTAGCTAGCGTCGACGCACCGTACATGGTCGCTCCACCAAGACTTGCCGGTGCCTCTTTTGCATTCAACACTTCAGTCCTGTTGTAGTTCGCTGCCAACGTCCAGTCGATGCTGCCCCAGTCAAAGCCCGTGTTATATGTCGTCACCCAATCCACACCACTGGTACGCGTATCCAGAGCGTTATTGAAGATCGCCACCGAGATGCTGGCGCGCGCTGAGGAATCCAACGAGCCACCAGGTGCCGCCGGGTCGTTCCAAACTCCAATGTAGCCGAAGTCCACAAGTGCCCTACCAAGCGCTTCGTTATATGAAGCATCCGGAGTGCCGTCCCCATTAGTGTCCGCTGGATCGGGTAGCAAGCTGTTATAGGAACCACTAGTGCGACCAGTAACGGTGTTCGTTCCCTGTCCAGTCGAGAAACTGAAACTGCCACGCTGAACGCGATCAGAAATTGTGATTTCGTACGCATCGATTGTGGTAGTCAGACCGCGGAAGGGAGTAAATACTAAACCGACACTGAAGTTTTTCGAGGTCTCAGGTTGCAGACCCGCGCCGAAACCAAGATCAGCAGCCGCAGCGCTGTTAGGCTGCAATTGCGGACTCGCACTGGTTGGCCCCACGTTCACCGCCGAATAGAATCCCTCACCCAAAGTCGGCGCGCGGAAACCAGTACTTGCAGTGGCACGAACAGCAAAACTGTCAGTGAAATCGTAGCGAGTGGTTATTTTACCAACCGTTTCATTACCAAAATCACTGTAGTCTTCATAGCGCACAGCCAGATCTACCAGCCATTCGTTGGTTGGCACCAGTACGAAGTTCAGGAAGGTCGCATAGCTGTTGCGATCATAGGAACCAGTGTTGGTACTTGGATTGTATCCAGGGAAAGAGGAAGCCCCGGCACCATAGTAGGAAGCAGGTTCGCCTGGATCAATGCCGTACTCGTCCTTGCGATACTCAAGTCCGGTGGCGAAGGTCATTGGCGCTGCCAGACCGATCTCGTACTCTTTGCTGAGATCCAAGCTGGTAGTCCATTGACTGGCCCAATACCCGCCGTCGTAGAAATCTTCCTGCGAAGCACCAGTTTCGTTCCAGAGCGTGAAGTTCATGGAGTTGGTCGTGTAAACATCCATTTCGTTCTTGCCATAAACGGTGGCTAAATCCCACAGCCAGTCATCAGCGTCACCAGTCAAACCCAGTGTGAGCGAGAAGTCCTTTTCCTTGGACTCTTCATAGGGATTGAATCCGAACGCATACTTATTGATCATCGCCTCTGGTGTGCCATCGGCGGTGATATCGTTGCGATCACCATCACCATTGGCGTCAAAGCCACCATCCTGAGAGGGTCGACGATAGGTTTCCAGAGATTCAGCTTCCTTTCTACCAATGCTGCCAAAACTGTAAAGTTCCATATCTTCATTTATATGGTAGCCAGCATTGAAAAAGCTCGCGATTCGACGGATTGCGGGTGGATCACCGACGTGGTTCATGGCAGGATATTCCGGGTGCTGCGCCATGGCCGCATCTCTCGTCAAATAAGTTCTGTAGGCACTGCTGACCGAATAGCCACTAGGAGTACCGTTGTTAATACGATCCAGACATTCCGCCGCATTCGCGACGCACACCGCAGGTCCGTAAACTACCGAACGAGTGACAGTTTCTCGCTCTTCCAGCTCCAGACTCACATTTGCATAAGCAACCTCGTTGCCGAATCCATAATTGCCTTGGATGTTTGTCGTGTAACCACCACCGTCGGTGTACTCGGAGACGTTCGTTCTGACGCTGCCGCCCGTATAGTCGTCCTTGAGGATAACGTTGATAACGCCGGCGATGGCATCAGAGCCATATAACGCAGCTGCACCGTCAGTGAGCACTTCAAGGTGATTAATTGCCGAGGACGGAATGTAAGACAGGTCCGTTGCGGCAGCACCACTACCGGCATTTACGTTTGAGGTAATGTGACGGCGTTTACCATTAATCAACACAAGAGCATGATTTGGTGACAAAGCACGCATGCTAGCCGTGAGCGTCTGGCTGGCCATGTCCGTGCCTCTTTGCTCAGCATTGAATGAAGGCACCTGTGTCGCAATAGCATTCATCAAATCCGGGGCACCGCTTTCTGCGAGCATTTCTGCGTTGACCAATTGCACCGGAGCCGGGCTGTCGGAAACAGCCATACCACTGCGGCGGGTACCGGTAACCAGCACCTCACTGATCTCAACCGCCTCGTCGGATACTGCCTGCGCCAGCGCGGTGGGGACAAACCCTGCAGACAGAAGACACGATGCAAGGATCAGATCGGTTCTAAGATATAACGGATTCTTCGTCCTCATTAAGGACCTCCTGAAAATCTATGGGTTTAGAAAGTTAAGGGCGACTGACAACTGCAACTGGCCATACATTCATTCAGTATCGCGCTTGATTGATAAGGAGCAATTTCTGCGCCAAATTGTAATAATTACAATTATTTTTAAGTTATTAAGGAACTTTTGGTTAAACCAGGCCAATAATCCTCCACTTATAAAATATTTCTACTAATAAGAGGG
>JBBSPQ010000139.1:0-5976 GCA_038258585.1 Pseudomonadales bacterium | reverse complement strand
TTCGTTGAGATCAGCGCGCGCGGTACGCAGGGCCTCACGACGTTCGGCAATAACCAGCTGGTTGGCGTCAAAAGTCTCAGTTAGCTGAGTGTTCAGAGTATTTTCCTGCTCAATTCTTGTCTTCGTTTCGTCAAGAACCTGTTGCTGCTGGTTTGCCTGCTGCTGGAAACGCTGCTCGCGCTCGCGGTATTCCTGCGTCTGGGTTACTCGATCCTGCTCGACATTACTCAGCAGCTCGGAAAGTGAGGAAGCCGGTTGTTGTTGAGCGTAAACCTGTGAAGAAACAGCCAGTAAAAGGCCTGTTACTGAAATACTTGCAAGTTTAATTATTTTTTTCACTGTGCTGACTCCGGAGCTGCAATTGGAAGGTCCATAATTTCAGGTGATACCAAGCCGCTGGATACGTTGATTGCTCGTTGAACCGCCGTTCTATACGCTCCTGAATCCAGAGCGACCCACTGGCCAGCCTGCTTGTCCCATGCGCCTGTCATGGTACGATCTTTAGTTTGGTAAACCATCGCGATGCGACCAACTCGAAGGATGTCTACATCACGTTCCTGACCATCAATTTCCAGAGTGGTGGAATAAGTAGAGTGAGTACGACCGTAGTTGTTTTCAGTTTGGTACAGCACCAGAATTTGTCTGAATTTTTCTGCAATTGAAACGTCGGGGTTATCGATTGCATCTCTTGCGAACTTCAGGCGAGCTTGACGTTCTTCAGTCTGGAAGGGCATGTCTAGTGCAACGAATTGCTCAATGCTTGTCAGCATCTTGCTCATCAGCAAAGGCATTTCCTGTGTAACGACTGCTACATCTGTAATTGACTGTTGCAGGGTGGCAATGTTTTGCTCCTGAACCGAAATCTGTTTGCGCAAACCGGCGTTCAACACCAGCATGGCCTCCAAGTTGTCATTCTCCATCTTGAACTCTTCGAAAAGAGTGCTTGTCGAATTTGACAATCTTGTAATTGTTTCTTGCGATTGAACAGCGGCCTGGTTCTGCTGATCTATGATATTCAAGGCTTGATCTATGATGCTTGTATCAACCTCAGCTGCTTGTGTCGCACCAGCTACAATCAACGAAGCGAAAGGAGCTAGAACCTTGTAATATAATCGACGGTTATTCATGTGCCATCCTATTATTGTGTTGAACTATCTAAGTTTGCTTTTAATCTTACGGTTAGCTGTAAGCCCACAAACCCGACAACTATGTTTTAGTGAAACAAATACTGTTTTTCATCTGCTCAGGTTCCCCACGCAATTTCCTAAACCTGACTTGCAGCTTTCCATCGCACAATTTCAGCCGACCACAAGTTACCTTTCTTCCCAAAAATTGCAAAAGTGGGATTCTTGGTAACTATTGCCGGCAAAATTGCCTTTAATCACGCTAAATTCGGCGTTCCTTGTCAAATTCTGCGATAAGCCTACCACAGTACATCCGTTTTTTAGAACCTTTTGGCGCATAAAATTTCTGCCAAATGAGTTGAAAATGCCAAACGAAATTGTGATATTGGTTTAGTTTACCAGCCAGTAATTTCCTTGATTCCGTTGCCGATATCAGCAAGGCTTCTTACCGTTTTTACGCCCGCGTCTTGCAGCGCCGCAAACTTCTCCTCAGCAGTCCCTTTGCCACCGGAAATAATTGCTCCGGCGTGTCCCATTCTTTTTCCAGCCGGTGCCGTCACTCCTGCAATGTAGGAAACCACAGGCTTGGTTACATTGGCTTTTATATAAGCGGCAGCTTCTTCTTCAGCCGTGCCCCCGATCTCACCGATCATCACGATCGCTTCGGTTTGATCGTCTTGCTGAAACAGAGCCAAGATGTCAATAAAGTTGGAGCCCGGGATGGGATCGCCACCGATTCCGACGCACGAAGATTGGCCAAAGCCGTAGTCGGTGGTTTGTTTAACGGCTTCGTAAGTCAACGTTCCTGACCGTGAGACAATTCCCACTTTGCCTGGCTTGTGAATGTTGCCCGGCATGATACCGATCTTGGACTCGCCTGGCGTGATGACGCCTGGGCAGTTTGGCCCAATCAGGCGTACCCCCAGTTCGTCACACTTTACCTTCACGTCAAGCATGTCCAGCGTTGGAATACCTTCGGTAATACAAACGATCAGTTTGATGCCTGCGAAAGCGGCCTCCAGAATCGAGTCTTTGCAGAATGGTGCTGGAACGTAGATCACGGATGCCTCAGCGCCAGTATCACGTACTGCATCTTTAACAGTGTTAAAGACAGGAAGGCCAAGGTGAATCTGACCGCCCTTGCCTGGGGTCACGCCGCCGACCATTTTAGTGCCGTACTGAATTGCTTGTTCAGAGTGGAATGTTCCCTGTGAACCAGTGAAACCCTGACAAATTACGCGGGTATTTTTACTAAGCAATATGCTCATTTGGCACCTCCTGCAGCTGCTACTACTTTTTCTGCAGCGTCAGTCAGACTGCTTGCAGCGATGATATTCAAACCGCTGTCACCTAGCACTTTACGGCCCAGCTCGGCATTGTTTCCTTCCAGTCGAACGACCACTGGAACTGCTACTCCGACTTCAGATACGGCGCCAATAATGCCTTCGGCAATCATGTCACAGCGTACAATTCCGCCGAAAATATTAATCAGGACGGCTTTTACATTCTGGTCGGACAAGATGATCTTGAAGGCTTCAGTTACACGCTCTTTGGTTGCACCACCTCCCACGTCGAGGAAGTTGGCCGGGCTGCCTCCATGTAATTGGACGATATCCATAGTGCCCATTGCCAGACCCGCGCCGTTTACCATGCAACCGATGTTGCCGTCGAGAGCTACGTAATTGAGTTCCCACTTGGCAGCTCTGGCCTCACGTTCATCGTCTTGACTAGGGTCGTGCATTTCGCGTAGCTTTGGCTGTCTATAGAGTGCGTTCGCATCGATATTGATTTTACCGTCGAGGCAATGAAGATTGCCTTCTTTAGTAATGACCAATGGATTGATCTCCAGCAATGCCAGGTCAAGATCTACAAACAACTTGGACAGACCGAGGAATAGTATAGTGAATTGCTTGACCTGCACATCGTTCAGGCCCAACTGGAAAGCCAGCTCGCGTGCCTGAAATGGCTGTGCGCCACACAGAGGATCGATAATCGCTTTGAGAATTTTTTCTGGCGTTTCTTCAGCGACTTTCTCAATTTCCACGCCGCCTTCTGTGGACGCCATGAAAACGATACGGCGGGAAGAACGATCTACAACAGCGCCAAGATAGAGTTCTTGCGCGATGTCAGTGCAAGTCTCTACCAGAATTTTGGTAACAGGCTGACCGTTCGCGTCGGTCTGGTAAGTCACTAGATTCTTACCTAACCACTTTTCTGCAAATGCTCTGATTTCTTCTTTGCTAGTAACGAGCTTTACGCCGCCTGCCTTGCCTCTGCCCCCGGCGTGTACCTGAGCTTTAACAACCCATTTGTCACCACCAAGTTTGTCGGCTGCTGCCGCTGCATCATCTGCATTATCTACTGCATAGCCTTTGGAGACTGGCAGGCCATACTCGGCAAAGAGTTGCTTCGCCTGATACTCGTGTAAATTCATACTGCATCCTCATACATCTGTAGAGTACTAATTTAATTAACTTGAAGTGGCGCTCAGCGTTTACGCTTATTCGCCATGTGTACTGCGTGACCGTTTACGGCCAGAGCCGCTTCATGTAATGCTTCTTATAGCGCCGGGTGAGCGAACATAGTCAGACCGATGTCTTCCGCGCTGGCGCTAAATTCCATCGCAATAACCATTTGCTGAACGAGATCGGCAGCGCTTGGCCCGATGATGTGACAGCCCAGAATGCGGTCAGTCTTTGCATCGGCCAGAATTTTGACCATGCCTTCGGTATCATTTGCGGCCATTGCACGACCATTGATGCTAAAGGGGAAGTTACCCACATTGTACTCGCGGCCTTCTTCCTTTAACTGTTGCTCAGTTTTGCCAACCCAAGCGATTTCCGGATGGGTATAAATGACGAAAGGCACAAGAGAGTAATTCACCTGAGTTTTCTTGCCGACGATACGCTCGGCAACCATTACGCCCTCTTCCATGCCTTTATGGGCAAGCATTGGTCCGCGTACCACATCACCGGCTGCATACACACCCGGTACTGAGGTTGCACAGCTGTCATCAACTACAACGAAACCGCGTTTGTCTAGCTCAACACCGCTGGCAGGATCGATCAGGTTTTCTGTCAAAGGACGACGACCAACAGCGACGATTAGCTTGTCAAAAACAGCTTCCTGTTCGCCATCCTTATCGGTATAGGTAACAGTCACGGATTTACTTTTACCTTTGCCGGTCACCTTGGTGCCTGTTACCTTCGCGCCGAGTTTTATGTTCAGACCTTGCTTCGTCAGAATCTTATGAGCTTCTTTTGCGATCTGTGTGTCGACCGCTGGCAAGAATGCATCCATGGCTTCTAGAACAATGACTTCTGCGCCAAGTCGTGACCAAACGCTGCCAAGTTCCAAGCCAATGACACCCGCACCGATAACGCCGAGACGCTTCGGTACGCTGCTAAATTCAAGCGCGCCGGTGGAGTCGACGATAACGTCGTTATCCAATGGTGCCGGTGGAATATTGATAGGCACTGATCCGGCGCAGAGGATGATGTTCTCCGCTTCCAGTACTTCCGTGCTGCCATCATGTTTAGTGACTTGCACTTTTTTGCCAGCCAGTAGTTTGCCAGCGCCAGCAATCCCTTCCACTTTGTTGGCTGTGAACAGGGACTTTACGCCTTGAGTCAATTGGCCAACAATTTTGCTCTTGCGGGCGATCATCGCCTCGACGTCAATTGAGATGCCGTCGGCTTTAATTCCGTGCACACCGAAGTCTTTCTTCGCTTCACTATATTTGTGTGAAGAATCCAGAAGTGCTTTGGATGGAATGCAGCCTACGTTCAGGCAGGTTCCGCCATAAACAGCATTGTTCTTGTCGTCATGCCATTTTTCAACGCAGGCGGTTTTCAGGCCGAGTTGTGCGCAGCGAATGGCTGCCACATAGCCGGCAGGCCCTGCTCCGATTACAACAACGTCATATTTATTGCTCATAAATTTTCTCGCGGTCTTTTCAGTAAATGAGTTAGATTTCCAGCAGAATTCGCGCTGGGTCTTCGAGTAGTTCCTTGATTGTTACCAGGAACTGTACGGCTTCTTTACCGTCGATCATGCGGTGGTCGTATGAAAGTGCTAGATACATCATCGGCCGAATCTTGACTTCACCATTGATTGCAACTGGGCGTTCCTGAATTTTATGCATGCCTAGAATTGCAGTTTGTGGGGGATTCAATATCGGAGTGGATAACAGGGAACCAAATACGCCGCCATTGGAAATCGTAAAAGTGCCTCCGGTCATCTCATCAATCGACAATTTACCGTCTTGCGCTTTAAGTCCGAATTCACGGATCTGCGCTTCAACTTGAGCCAGGCTCATGTGATCTGTGTTTCTTAACACGGGCACTACCAATCCACGTGGTGAGGACACTGCGACTCCGATGTCTTGATAGCCGTGATACACAACATCGCTGCCATCGATCGATGCGTTAACGGCCGGAAAGCGTTTCAACGCTTCGACACTCGCGCGCACGAAGAATGACATAAAGCCTAGACGTACGCCGTCATGCGCTTTTTCGAACATATCCTTGTACTTGTTGCGAAGTGCCATGATTGGAGCCATGTCCACTTCGTTGAAAGTGGTTAGCATCGCGGTTGACTGGCTCGCTTCCAACAGACGCTCTGCCACTTTTGCGCGCAGACGACTCATTGGAACTCGCTCTTCAATTCGGCCGGATGACATATCCTGCTTGCGCGTATTTTCGGCTGGAGTTGCGGATGATTTTGGCGCTTTGTCTTTTGCGACGTAATCCATGACATCTTCTTTAGTGACGCGGCCGTTCTTACCCGTGCCCTTGATGCTGTCGAGGTTGACATTGTTTTCTTCGGCAATTTTTTTCGCCGCGGGGCTCAG
>JBBSPQ010000138.1:0-6001 GCA_038258585.1 Pseudomonadales bacterium | reverse complement strand
ATGAGGTCAATTATCGTCGTAATGGGTGGAGCGCGGTATCGCTTCTCACGTTGCCGGACGGGGCCGGGGGCAGCGATAAGTTTTACCTGAAGCGCCAGGAAAATCAGGTACGCCATTCTCTGCGACATTTGCTCGGTGCTTTGACTTTTCAGTTTGAAGCTGAGGCGTTGGAACACATAAGCAAGCTTGGCCTGCCAGGAGTAGATCTCATCGCGTGTGGTTTTCGCGACTGTGATGGCTGCAAACAAGGCATTATTCTCACCAAAGGCATTGCTTATCCTGCCTTTGCTTCGTTTGAGAAATCTCCTCCCAACTGGTCGTCCTGTCAGAATGTTCTGCGATGCGCGGGAGAACAGTTGTTTGCGATGCATCGCTCCGGTTGGCAACACGGCGCGCTTTATCCCGCCCACTTGTTCATTGATATGAATATGGGGAAAATTAGTTTGATTGACTTCGAGCGAGCTCGGCGGCGTGGCAGTTCTTTGCGTGCTGCCGAAGCAGATTTCTCGCAATTTCTGAAACGCTCCGCCTGGTTGCCGGACGAAGCGCTTGCCGCATTGTTGCACAGTTACAGCCTTGCTATGCCCGAACTTATTTTGCGTCTTAAACAAAAATTTCCCAGCCGTTTTAACCTTTCACAGGAGTAGGCAATGTCCGACAACATCAGTTACTCGCGAGTAAAATCCGACGCGGAGGCGGCGAGTAGCTACAGTCAACGAAAAGAGCGCAAGCACCGGCAGGAAATGAGCATGGTGTCGGATGCGGTCAGCAAGCTTGAGAACACGATGACCGTGCTCGATGCGCCTTGTGGGGTGGGGCGAGTCAGCATATGGCTGGCGCGAAAGGGATATCACGTTACCGGCGTTGATCTCGGCAGCGCCGCACTGGTGCTGGCGCGACAGTTAGCGAGCGAGGCGGGGGTCGAGGTGACATTTGAAAGTCAGGACCTGTTCAAGCTTCCTTATCAGGACAGAAGTTACGATGCTACATTGTGTTTTCGACTTCTTCATCACTTTGAAAATCGGGCCGTGCGCGAGCAGCTCATTGAGGAGATATGCCGGGTCAGCGATCAATATCTGTTGATCTCCCGTATATCGCCAATATCTGTCACCTCGCTGCGTCGCGTTTTGCGCCTGTGGTTGACGGGTAAGCCAATCAAACAGTATCCCGTCACAGCCAGCGCGCTGGACGCCACTTTGGCTGCGCAAGGGTTTGAATCAGTGGCTAGAATTGGTCGCTTTCCGCTGTTCCACTCTCTGCAACTGCATGTGTACAGGAGGAAATGAGGTCTGTATAATCGCCGTTTTGTTGATAAGTGGAAATCTTATGTTACGCATTGCTGAAGAAGCTTTGACATTCGATGACGTTCTGCTACTGCCTGCACACTCCACCGTGCTCCCTAAAACGGTCAGCCTCAAAACCCAGTTGACCGCGTCTATCTCCTTGAATATCCCACTGATTTCTTCTGCGATGGATACCGTCACAGAGGCGCGTCTTGCTATTGCAATGGCGCAGGAAGGTGGTCTTGGGGTGATTCACAAGAGCATGAGCATCGAGCAGCAGGCCCGCGAAGTCCGAATGGTTAAGAAGTACGAGAGTGGTGTTGTTAAAGACCCCATCACTATTTCCCCCACAGCGACGATAGGGGATCTGATTGCGCTGATGCGTGAGAACGATATCTCCGGCATGCCTGTAGTAGAAGGCAGCAATCTGGTCGGTATTGTGACCAGTCGTGATGTGCGCTTCGAGACCAACTACGAAGCGCCGGTATCCGCGATCATGACTCAGAAGAAAGATCTGGTCACGGTGAAGGAGAATGCAACCCATAAAGAAGTGAAAGACCTTCTGCACGTGCACCGAATTGAAAAAATTCTGGTGGTCAATGACGCATTCGAGCTGCGCGGTCTGATTACTCTCAAGGACATTCGCAAGTCAGAAGACTACCCCAACGCCTGTAAGGACCAATTCGGTCGCCTGAGAGTGGCCGCCGCTGTTGGCACTGGTGCCGATACTGAAGCGCGTGTTGCCGCTATTGTAGAGGCAGGTGTTGACGTGATCGTGGTCGATACTGCCCATGGTCATTCTGAGGGCGTGCTCGACCAAGTGCGTCGAATCAAAGGTCTTTATCCTGAGATACCTGTGATTGGTGGCAACATCGCCACGGCAGCGGCGGCACTAGATCTGGCTGCGGCTGGTGCTGATGCGGTCAAGGTCGGCATTGGCCCTGGTTCTATCTGCACTACACGCATCGTTACCGGTGTTGGCGTGCCCCAGATGACAGCAGTGGCAAATGTCGCCGAGGCGCTCAAGGGCACAAACGTCTGTGTCATTTCCGATGGCGGCATTCGCTTCTCTGGGGATATTGCTAAAGTAATTGCTGCGGGGGCTCACGTCGTCATGATCGGCAGTTTGTTGGCAGGTACCGAAGAAGCACCTGGTGAAGTTGAATTGTTCCAGGGACGCAGCTACAAGGCGTACCGCGGTATGGGCTCTCTTGGCGCCATGTCACACAATCACGGTTCAAGCGATCGTTATTTCCAGGATATTGGCTCTGGCACTGAAAAACTCGTTCCGGAAGGGATTGAGGGCCGGGTGCCTTACAAAGGGCCGTTGTCTGCGATTGTGCATCAAATGATGGGCGGATTGCGTTCAAGCATGGGCTATACCGGTTCGGAAGATATCGAGCAAATGCGCACCAAACCTGAGTTTGTCAAGATTACGAACGCAGGGATGAGCGAGAGCCATGTGCACGATGTCAGCATCACCAAGGAAGCACCGAATTACCGGATGAGCTGATCCCCATTAACGCCAAGAAGTAGAGCATGACCATCAAAAATATCCACAGCCAGAAAATACTCATTCTGGATTTCGGTTCCCAATACACCCAGCTTATTGCGCGTCGCGTGCGCGAGTTGGGTGTCTATTGCGAGATCTGGGATTACCAGTCGACACAGCAGGAAATAGAAGGGTTTGACCCACAAGGTGTGATCTTCTCTGGCGGTCCGGAAACGGCGACGCTGGTGGATTCCCCCCGCGCGCCGGAATTTCTTCTAAAAGGGGATTTGCCTCTGCTCGGAATCTGTTACGGCATGCAAACTATGGCGGAGCAGATGGGTGGGAAGGTCGAACCGTCACCTGCTTCCGAGTTCGGTTATGCCGAAGTGACACTGCCCGCTAAATCCGATTTGTTCGATGGGATCGAAGACCGGGTTGCCGGAGACGGTACCGCAATACTGGACGTGTGGATGAGCCATGGCGACAAAGTCGTGAAGCTGCCTGCAGATTTCATCATTGCAGCAGCAAGCGGTAGTGCACCCATTGCCGCAATGGCGCACACATCCAAACCGTTCTATGGTATTCAATTTCACCCAGAGGTAACACATACCTCACAAGGTCTGCGAATTCTTGAACGCTTCGTGTCTAAAATATGTGGCTGTGAAGCGCTGTGGACTTCTGCGAATATTATTGAAGATGCGATTGCACGCGTGCGTGAGCAAGTGGGCAGTGATCACGTGCTGCTTGGTCTGTCCGGTGGAGTGGATTCCTCTGTCGTTGCGGCGCTCTTGCACAAGGCGATTGGCGATCAACTGACCTGTGTGTTTGTTGATAATGGTTTGCTGCGTCTCAAGGAAGGCGAGCAAGTGATGGCCACGTTCGCTAAGAACATGGGCGTGAAGGTGATACGCGCCGATGCCGAGGATAAGTTCCTTGGCGCTCTTGCTGGTGTGAGTGATCCCGAACTCAAACGCAAGGCCATTGGCAATACCTTCATCGAAGTGTTCGATGAAGAAGCCTCAAAAATTGATAACGTGAAGTGGCTGGCCCAAGGCACGATTTATCCTGACGTGATCGAGTCAGCTGGTTCGAAAACTGGTAAGGCACATGTCATCAAGTCGCACCACAATGTGGGCGGCTTGCCCGAAGATATGAAACTGGGTCTCGTGGAACCTTTGCGAGAACTGTTTAAGGATGAAGTGCGTAAAATTGGCGTCGAACTTGGTCTTCCTTATGATATGGTCTACCGTCATCCATTCCCTGGACCTGGTCTGGGCGTGCGCATTCTCGGTGAAGTGAAGAAAGAATATTGCGACATCTTGCGTCGTGCCGACGCGATCTTCATTGAAGAACTGCATCGTGCGGATTACTACCACAAGACCAGTCAGGCATTTGCGGTGTTTGTGCCGGTGAAGTCTGTGGGTGTAGTAGGGGATGCGCGTCGATATTCTTGGGTGATTACATTGCGCGCTGTTGAGACGATCGATTTCATGACCGCGCGGTGGGCGCATCTGCCGTATGAGTTGCTGGAGAAGGTGAGTAATCGGATTATCAATGAGATATCTGATGTGTCGCGGGTTGCTTATGACGTTTCTAGTAAACCGCCAGCTACTATTGAGTGGGAATAGATTTTATTCAGGGCCGGTCTGCCGACAGGCGGACCTCCCTAATGGACATCTGCGTTTACGACAATATCTCCTTCGCATAAATCTTTGTGAGAGAATTTCACCGTAAAGACATTATTTCAATGTCGCCCCCCCTTGTCAGGCGGTAGTTCAGCATCCTAGCTTCCCTATATGTGCGTTGCAGTACAGAAGAATTGCCAACGTCCGGGTATTCTCAGCATCGCCTTCCGCTCGTCTCCCCTACGTTGCGTTTAAAGCTTGCCTGCCTGGCTGCGTGAACCCCTTCCTATCACCTTATCCAAGCCCGGAGTTTCAAAATGAAAAATTTTAAATATTATTCCGCAACTGCCCTAGTCTTTAGCCTGCTGTTTGCAGTTGGTTGTGGTTCTACCCCGACACAGTCCAGTACCGGAGAGTACATTGATGACACGGTCATCACGACTAAGGTCAAGGCAGCAATTTTTAATGACGATGAACTCAGTGTCGCCGCGATCAATGTTGAAACCTTCAAAGGTGTTGTCCAGCTAAGCGGCTTTGTAGACGAGCGTTCCGACATTGCCAGGGCGACTGAGGTGACAAGTGCCGTCAGCGGAGTTATTTCTGTCAGGAATGACATAGTGGTGAAATAGGTTCCTGTCTTCGGTTTGCTGATAGCTGCCCCGGATATTGCACTGGTTTCAGGAGAACTTGAGCGCTTCTGCTCCCGATATCAGATCAAAAAGTTCTTCGTCTATGCTACTTTGACGCAGCTGGTGAAATTGTTGATGCATGGTTTCCAACAATTCCCCTATATTTTTTTCGGCGCGATGCATGGCCGCTAGTCTGCTGGCATTCTCGCTCGCCAGTGATTCGGCACAGGCGCGGAACAGCGTCACGAACAGAAATTCGTGCACCAGATTCAGCAGTGTACTTCGGGGTTCTCCCAAAACTTCCGGTAGTTTTTTACCAGGCCAAGACATGCGCAAAATGTTCTCACGCCATTGTTTATCAAGCGGTAGCAGACGAATAAAGGTTTGTTCGTAAATGCCATTGTCAGTGGGTCGATTGTAATATAGAAACACTTCACTGATTTCACCGACTTCATAGAGTGATTCCAGTTCGGTAAGAATTTCGCCGACGAGTGGCGTAATCGCCGCGATTGCATTTGGTAAGGCAAAGCTGCCTCCCGGCGTTTGACCACATTCCCCAAGGCGGGCGTAAATGCGTTCGCCAACCGCCCAAAGTTTTTTTTCTCCGGGCAACTCGGCAAGTTTACTGACGACATAATTTGCCAGATTTTCATTGAACTGTCCGACGAGTCCCTGATCTGACCCAAAAACTACAGCCGCTACAGCGCCTTTTTTTCTAGCCGCCGTGAGCATATTGGTGCTAGCGTCATCTGCACGGAGACGCAGACAGTTCAGCAAACCCAGTAACACAGTATGAGTGTAATCGCGCTGGGCAACTACCGAATCCTCGTACATGCCGACGCCTATGGTGGCAATGGCTTTCATGGTGCTGACTACCGATTTCAGGTCCTCGGCGCTGTGAATTTTGCGCGTCAGGGTGGTAGTGGTGTCACTCATTGTGCAGCCTGTTTTTTTTCAGATGCTGCAGAGGTT
>JBBSPQ010000137.1:0-6014 GCA_038258585.1 Pseudomonadales bacterium | reverse complement strand
TGCAAGTGATACAGACAGTACTAATGATATTAATGGATCTAGCATGGCAGCACTCCGTAGTCACTTGAGAAAACTTGCAAACACGAACGCAAAAGAAGCAACTTTTTCATGTTCCCAGTCCTCAGTTAATCATAAAGATTTTGAATTAAGCCGCCGCCGATATCGATTTCGCGCAATTTCTTACCTGACTTTGGCTCGTGGATACGGACTCCACCATTGCCACTCACGATTAGAATAGGATCCATATCCTGAGTAATCTGAATGGAACTGAAGTTGTCGCCTTCTTCAGCTTCCAAACGGTAGCCACGACGTTGTGTGACAGTGTCGAAAGCCCATACCTCACTGCCAGGATCTTCGAATGTCTCTTGTCCACCACCTTTGTGCATTACCACAAACAATTCTTTAGTAAATTCGCTGTAGGTAAAAGGTTGGCGACCACCTAACCGCCAATCATCGTCGACAGTACGCTTGACTCCGTTGATATCAGCAATGTCATTGCTCTCGGGGTTAATCGTCCACGGCTCGGTTACGAGAACCTCACCATTTTCTACTGACACTTCGTAGACTAATCCGTCCATGGAGACAAACATCCAGCCGTCACCTGCAGGAACAGCGTAATCTAGAATAGGATCTTCCATCACATTGAAAAATACATCGCTACGGATACGCTCTATCTCCGCGCCCTCTTCAGAAAGCTCAATGTATTGGATGGTGCCATCGCCACACGGCATGATGAAACCGTCTTGCAATGCATAGATCATCGCGCAACCAGGCGTAGCGATTTCGCCAACAACCTCATTGGTCTGAATGTTAGTAAGAGTGAAGGAAGTCGCAGGCGTGATGTTCCAAATACCAAGAAACTTGTCCTTCAGCAAACTGATCATACCGCTATGACCGATACCCGCGGCCTTAGCAGGAATTGGGATCTCGGCAATGGGGATTGTGGTGCTGGCATCGAAAATCAGCACAACATCCTCTCTATCGCCATAGTAGCCACGCGTATAGAAGCTGCCATATGCATAGATCTTATTGGCAGACATATGCGGGCGAATAGCGGGAGAAAAGCTCGATAGTGTAAGAGTACCTTTCACTTCACCAGCATCGCCGTCGATCAGGAAAGCGGTGTCTCGCCCCCTTACAGAGACCCAGTGCTCGTTCGTTTCACCAATAGTTGCAACTGTGCCAACCACACTATCCCATTGCGCATTCGCTGAAGCGCAGGTGAGAAACAGACTTAGAATATAGATCGTGCGTTGTAACATCTGACACTCCAATTTTTTAGTTAAATATCTCCGCGGGACTGTAACCCGACCCGTCTTGCCAATAATGGAACGGTTTACAAACCATGGTTTTTAGCGTCAGTGATCGCATTAAATGAAAAAACTGTCGCCAAAACTGGAACTATAAAAGCTCCATTTCTACTAGGTAAAAAACCAGTAAGACATAGGTGTAAATGCAAGCCCGGTGCCAACTCCAGAATACCTATACAAGTACCTGTAATACTTTGGGTTTTATATGAAAATCGAAAGTGAGAAACAACGTGATTGTCGACTTGTCGCACCAAAAGCAATCGAACTTGCTTTGCTACGCACCACAACAGGATCAGAACGGACAATGTGTTTGAATTTTATAATCGCGTTTTCGCATCACGAAGTGCTTCGTGAAGAGGAGACAAATAAGCAGAGTAAGGGGCGGCGCGATTGCTGTAGATCGCAGAAACTGGCTGTTTAACCTGCACTGAACTAAAAGTGGCAATAGGCCGCTTCGTAGTATGAGGCGTGAGGCAAGCTGACTCAAATTTGAGCTTAACGAATGCTAAGAGTCGACGAATTTCAATTTCCTGATCGCTGACTAAGACAGCATGATCAGCAATATGAATGTTGTGAGGAAAACGTTGCAGCCACATCTCGCAGATTTTGACATGCACTGCATAGTAATGACCTATGTCTCGCAGACTGTGAGCGCAAGGCCAGTGCTTGGAAAATTTGTGGCGGTAGATTGACAACCCAACATCCATCGCCGGGCGCCGTGTATAGATAATTGGTGACCCCGGGAACAGCAGTCTAATCAAACCCACCGACCGGAAGTTCAACGGCTGTTTGTCGACCACGTTTACGGCACCGGAGAGAGGAGGCAGCGCTGCGAAATAGCGTTGCCGCCACCCCAGTGCCTGAGTACGTATTTCTTCGCGTGCAGCAGCAACGCCGCGCTCACGTACTACAGCCATCAACTCTTCATGGATATCGTACAGCGCGGGCAGTTCACCGGCGCCGTGCACTGTGGAATGGGAGGCTAGAATCGACTCGATCAGGGTTGTGCCTGAACGGGGCATTCCGACAATGAAAATTGGCGTTGGCTGCGTTAACTCCCGATTTAACTCCTGAAGTTGAAGGGGCAACTCTATCGGCTCTGCAAAAAGTGTGTTGAATAACTCGCTATCGCGTTCGAACTGCTCGGGCTCATAGACGATGCCTTCGCGCTCCGAAATCATGCTATTGAGGTGATTGGCACCATCCCAGAAACTAAATGCACGGTCATAATCGCGCTTCTGATCGAACGCATCACCCAAACTAAAACCGAGCATAACGCGGTATTCCGAATGAACGGCGGGATCACTGAACAACTGCAACATCACCTCAATATCCGCCTCCGCCATACGACCTTCATTTAGCATTCCCAGCGTGGCATAGGCAGGGACAAATCGAGGCTGTGCGCGAATGGCGCGACGACAATAATCCTCCGCTGCACTTAACTCGCCAGTCATGTGGTGCAGGCGGCTCAATGTGTAAAGCAGCTCTCCGGAGTGTGGCGTTAATTCTTGTGCCGCGTGCAGAAATCGACGGGCCGAATCGTAGTTAGCCGCTGCTATTTCCAGACGCGCGGCACTTACCAGATGGGAAGAATTATTAGGTTCTAACTTAAGCACTGGTTCAAAGGCCGTGATGGATTCGCTAAAACGGGATTCCTCAAAATGAGCATGTGATAGCGCCTGCCAGGCATCAAGGGCGTGGGGTTGAATTATGGTCCAGGTTTTTGCAATACGCAGAAGCTCGGACCAGTCTCTAATCTGTGCGGCCAACACGGCACTTACCTGCCACACTTGTGGGTTTGAAGGGTCAACCCTTTGAGCTTGCGCCAAAACCTGAAGCGCTCCGGCAATATCGCCTGAACGCGCCACAGATCTTGCTAACAATAATAGAGCATGAGGATGGTCTGGATGCTGGTTAAGAAGATTCCGGAACGCTGACGCGGAACCTATAAAGTCCCCTATCCCATGAAGCGCAGAACCCAGCATCAGAGCAACATCGAGATTGCCCGGATTCCGGGCAATCTCTTGACGCAGGCGTTGTATATTTTCTGTAGTTGGTTCTATTTTCGGTCGCTGCATCGCAGACCCTAATTACTTTTCTATCACTTATCGAAAGGGATTGAGACCACTCAATTCTTCGAAATCAGCCGTTAAGCCCATGTAGAAGAAACGGCCTTTCGCTCCAACCGGAGTGTTCAAATAAGTCGGATCCGGCTCTCGATTTGCTATGTTGTTGACACCAAGATACATCTCAATTCCATTGTCGAAATTATAACTGGCTTGAACATCATGCAAGAATAGATCGTCAGTATGAAGGTAATCAGAAATATCCGGTTGACGCTCGAGTTCTTCTTCCTTGTAGATTGACAACTCACTCTGGTGATGCAGTCGATAATTTACTGAAATTGGCCCACGCTGCCAGTTCGCTGTGAAGTTCGCTACCCACTCTGGGGCTTGCTGACCAAGCAGAGTGGTTAGTAATCCCGCTTCTTCGACCTGCTTTGGTGCAACGGTTGGCTGAGTCTTGAGCTCTTTTAGATAGCTGCCATTTAAACCAAGGGAAAGAGAGCCAGCATCCCTCCCTAAATCCATCGTATAGTTTACGCTAAAGTCAACCCCCGACGTGGTGAGTGCGCTTACGTTAACGGGTCGCTGTTCGAGATCGATAATAACACCGACAATTCCAGTGGACGCCCGAGTGAATAGCGAGCAGAAATCGTTGCCTAGTGTAGGAGAGTCATAGCACTGCGAAACGATTTCATCAGCGCTGGGGTAGAGAATGCCTTGGGTTAACTCGATATCCCAGTAGTCCACAGCAGCAACCAGACCCGGCAAGAACGAGGGCGTCAGCACCACACCCATAGTCTTGGTTTCGCTGGTCTCCTCTTGCAAGGATGCGTTACCGCCGATTACACCAGGACGACCAACAGGCGATGCAGACACGAAGGTAGCAGGATCAACGCCTAAAGCGGACAGGGCCATCTGGCAGTTAGCAATTGTATTTGCCGATTGACTGCCTAAGTTAGCCTGTTCGCAAACGTCTTCTGGCCTGAACGAACCTTCATTGTCCGGAGAGAACAATTCGGCAAGATTCGGTGAACGCACAGATTCACCAAATGATCCACGCAGGATAATACTGTCGTTCAACGTCCAGTTTGCACCTATGCTGTAAGCAGTAGTTTCGCCGATAGTCGAGTAGTCAGAAAAGCGATACGCGCCATCTATGCGCATGGCCTGCATGAAAGGGCCGAGTTCCTCAAACACAGGGATCGACACTTCGGTGAACACTTCTTTGACGTCATAGGATGATTTGCTGTCTCTTTCAAAGTTCAGCGACGTCAAGCCATTTGGATTACTGCGAATTGAATCGACATCATTGGAGACACGCTCTTCGCGGTACTCTCCACCAAATACAAAATCTATTGCACCTGCAGGGAGCTCAAAACCAATCCCAGCGGTATTGCCCGCCACAAAGCCGTTGTATACAGTCTGAGTGACTTTGCCGTAATCAACCAGAGGCATTCCATTACCAGCGATAAATGCCATGGCAGCAGCGTTAGGGTTAGACGGATCTGTTTTGCCAGGACTGAAGTAACTTCCCGTACCATCTAAGAAAGGGTTGAAAGGCACGCAACCGCTATTAGGGCCAGGTGTAAAACTACCATTAACGGGATCGCCCCATACCGCAGAATTATAAGACGAAACAATATTATCGATTGGAGGCACCGCCGACGGATCCAAATTGGAGCGGCAAGTCGCCTGACCAGTGCTAGGGTCGATCACTGCGTCCATTGACGCAAAATATCGATCTTCGCGGCGCATATTCAAAAGTCTGGTCTCAACCTCCGTTACACCGTGATTGTAGGACGTTTCATAGTTGAGCCACTCAGTCAGGTCACCGCGAACGCCCAGTACGATGCGGGTGGTTTCACGCGTATTGTCGTTCAGAGACCGTAGCTCCAGATCATCACGTGCAAGGTTAATCTTGGGGTCCTGGATGTTGGAAAGCACGTCATTGAATGCCGTTGGAATAAACGGATTGTCTAAAGTCAACTCAAGGACCGAGGTAAAAGAGGAAGAACGTGGATTAATGGCATCTGTTGTCACGTACTTCAGCTCACTGAATAACGTGGCTTTCTCACCAAGGTCATAGCGCGCATTTAGATTAAATGCGCTGGTTTCAGTTTCAGGCAGAAGTTGGCCTGAGAAAAATTGAGTAGGCGTGCCATCGCCGCCAATCATAGCGGACCCAGAAACGCGCTGACCGATCTCAAAGGGCTGCCCGCTACTGTTCAATATCAGGTCACCGAATCCAAGTTGTTCTCCCGAAACGGTATCAAAACCTTCAATGTCATATCGCCCATCCGGCGCGGTGAAAATATAAGTTCTGTTCCCTGCAACAATCTTGTCCGGCACACTGGGGTCATCTGTTTTACGATATTCCGCAGGGTTATTAACGATATATTCTCTCTCGGCCAGACCATAATCACGCTCAAATATCTGCAGCCTTTCCTGCTTACGATACTCGTAACTCGCAGTCACGTTGCCCGCACCATCGGAAAAGTTAGTGCCCCACACAAAAGACGCGAAGTACTCTTCAGCATCACTTTCGCTTGAAATGCCTCCTTGGGTGCGCATGGAAAAACCTTCGAAGTCGTCTTTTAATACAAAGTTCACAGCACCGGAAACGGCATCCGCACCATAG
>JBBSPQ010000136.1:0-6061 GCA_038258585.1 Pseudomonadales bacterium | reverse complement strand
CATCGAAGGCACGTCGGTCTCAACCAGATATTTGATCTCCGTCTCTTCAAGTGGCAGACGTGAGTAGACATGCATGCCATACAGGTTATCCAGCGGACATTTAATGCTGAACGGCATATCAGCAGCCAACGTATCAAGGTGTTCTTGCCACCATTGATCGGATTCCAGAGTTACCAGTACATCGGGTTTGTGCTGCTCAACAAGAGAGAGCAAAGCTTTTGCGTTGTGATTGGGGGTAAGCACATTGGAAGTGAGGATACTCAACTGCCGCTCGGAATTGTGACTGAGCGCGGAGACTGTTTCGCGTCGCCAGAGCACTGTACACGGCAAGATCCACCATGCCTGCCAGCCAATGCAGAATAGTGTAGGGAAAATGAGAAACCACATGACATTTGTATTGACGCCGAGAACAGTGATTTGCACAAACAACACCAGCAATGCCAATGCTGCAAATTGCATGCGCGGAAAGTCCAAGCCTCTGATCAACCAATGAGGGTTGCGCCAAAGGGGCAAGAGAGTGACCAATGTCAGCAAGAATGTGGCAACACTCAAAATAATGACCATCTAGATTCCTTTCTCGTAATCTATTGCAGTATCCACAGCGTCTCAACCGCGTCTGTTTTACCTTTGAGTCCGCCGGAAACAGGTTCTCGTTTAATAGGGTTCAAGCGATACGTGGACCGATAGTACTGATCTATATCCTGTTCGCTGATGGAAAAGGGGGGGCCGTTCATCAACTGCTGATTGTATTCGTAGGTGATCAGGAGTTGCGGTGAACTGTTCGTCATTTCAATCAAATGTGAAGTGTATTGAAGTCGCATTTCTGCAGGCAGCGCGACCAGTGCTGCTCTGTCGTAGATAGCGTCGACTGGGCCGAGCAGATCAGCAGAAAGATCGAAGATATCACCGATAAAGATATCGAGATTGGCGGCTTGATAGAGCGCTAATTTCTGCATTGTTGATATTTTGGGAGTGACACCCAATTCGTCGAACAATTCTTTGACGGCCAGATCGCTCAGCTCAGCGCCCGCCACCTGATAGCCTTGGCTCAGTAGCCATCCGATATCTTTGGTCTTGCCGCACAGGGGCAGGAAAATGCGACTGTTTCGGGCCAGATTCAATCTGCCTAGATAGTCCTTCAGCATCGGATTAATATCATGCTGATGAAAGGCGATCTCGCCATCTCTCCATTTTTGGTGCCAAAAATTTGCGTCCATATCAGGGCTCAAAACCAGTAGTGTTTAACACAGCGCTCATCGCGCGGCAGATCGTCGAAAGTGCTCAGACCATCGAAATGGTCGATGAGAATGTTATCAATTGCCCCCGGTTCGCTAAGGCGCAGGTTTACGGCAATACGACGTCGTCCCTCCTTGTTTAACTGAAGTCCGCGCCAATGAGTCACGCATCCGCATTCAGAGCAAAAGTGGAATCCCAAGGACTTATGTCCTCGGATATAGACATTCGTCGGGCCGGTAACTCTTATGCCCTCATCTTCATAGTCATAGATCCACAACACGCCATAGCGGCGACATACGGTGCAGTTGCAGGCGGTGGCGGATTCTGGCATTCCATCAAATTGCCAGTGTACTGCGCCGCAGTGACAGGAGCCGGTCAGCATTTCAGCCTCCATAGTTTAATCGGACATATTGGTCTGCATTATTCCCCATCCTTTCGCTGGCAAGCAAGGCGGGGAATACAATGCCTCCTTGTCAGCATTTCTCGTCGACCGTAGAATCGAACCTTACGTTTGTGAGCATGAGGAAATCCGCGTGGTCTATTGGTTGCTAAAGACTGAACCTGACGAATGCAGTATCGATGACTTTGCCGACCATCCCGCAAAGCCGGTGGTATGGGAAGGCGTTCGCAACTATCAGGCGCGTAACTTTCTGCGGCAGATGGCTGTGAATGATCAGGCGTTTATTTACCATTCCAGTTGCAAACATATCGGGATTGCTGGTATTGCGCGAGTGGGGCGTAGCGCTTACCCAGATCCAGCTCAATTCGATTCGGCATCTATCTACTTCGACGCCAAGACCCCGAAGGACAATCCACGGTGGGATGCTGTGGACATGGTCTTTGTCGAGAAATTTCCCCAACTGTTGACTCTGGAAGAGATCAAGGAAAGCCCTGAACTTGAATCACTGCGTTTAGTCAGGAAGGGTAATCGTCTTTCTGTCATGCCGGTTGATGAGAAGGAGTGGAAGGCCATTCTGAAACTGCGGAAGTTGGTCTGACCAACAACCTCTCAAACTGATTTTCCTGTCTGCGTCTTCTTCCGCGTGGCAATATCCAGTTTTTTCATTTTGAGCATCGCATGACTCCCTTTTATTGCTTGCAATGCCGAGAGATACATCTCGAAATTGGCAATTTCCGGCATCCCCAAAGCCAATCCCTTTCGGTACATGGCTGAAACGAAGATGTCCGCTAGAGAAAATGTACTTCCGACCGCGTATGAGCTGGACAACCATAGCCTTGGTTTCATTTCGCTAAGACAATGATTCACCCAAGTGGCGCGCAGCTCTTGTTTATTGCTTTCAGTTAACTCAGGCCGAAGAAACTTGAGAATGGTTCGGTTCTGAGGTGGGTGAACGGTGCTGTTAATGTATTCGCAAATTTCACGCACTCGTGCTCGCTCCAAGACGTCCGCGGGTAATAGGGGATTGTCGGGGAAGCGTTCGTCCAGATATTCTGCAATGGCCATCGACTCGCAAATAACAGTTCCATCAATTGACAGTGCGGGAACGTATCCGTTTGGGCTAATGGATAAGTCAGTTGCTTCCACCCGTTTGTGTGGAATATTCTTATAGTTCAAAATCCACTCGATTCGTTCGGAGCTGTTAGAGCCGATAGCTGAGTATAAAATTATCTCCATGCTACTTCCTTAATGCGTTGATGCTTTGTCCGGATTGTGGGCGCGTCATGTAGTTAAGTTCCGCCATATCTTAGGGAATTCAGAGAAGGAATGGAGAATGTAGTCCACCGAGTCTGGATTTTTATGGGGAGAATCGCATTTCCAAATAGTTCGCATGCCGAGCTCGCCGGACGTAACGATTAAGTCGAAGTAACCAGATAAGCCCAGTGCGTTTATTTTATTGCGCTGAAAGTAGTCACGCCCATTGGTTACGCACGCCATTTTGACTCCTTCGCGTTTCAGAAATTCAAAGGTCTGAGTTACTCCGTCAAATCTCTTGGAAAAAGTATGGAAAGAGCTATCAAATTGTTCAAGCATCTTTGATTCGATGTTGAAACCAATGCAAAATTTATCCGAGATGTTAGAAAACACGGTCGTTTTTGGCTGAATGATGCAATTCTGTTCAACGAAGTATTTGGAGAACACTTCAAAACCGATGTCCATGTCCTGCAGATGGGCTTGATAGACGGCTTTTGAACAATCCACTAAACTTGCTCTCTTATCGTGAATGGTGTCGTCCAAATCAAATAACGCGAACATCATATTCCTTCAGACAAAATTAATTTAAAGATTATTTCCCTCATCGCTTTCGATACAGGACAGTGTGGCAGAGGAATGATTGCGAGAATCTTTCATTAAACCTGAACTTGTAATCGATTTCTGCTTCTCTCACTAATTCCCACGAATCGTTGAAGTAACAATTTATATTGTTCACTACCTCATCAAAATTCATCAAGTGTTTTTTACTCCATTGATAAGAACATGACATGGCAAGTATTCCTCCCTGTTTCGTGCTGGCCATTGCAGCCTCCACTATTTCAGTTGGATTTGAGCATTGGTCAAGGACATTAAGGCAATAAACCAGATCGTGCTCACTGGAAACCGACTGTTTATCCATAGGCGCCTGAATGCAATCAAAATTAACGTGCGAACATGACTCGAAAATTCCATTGGTATCCAGATCGATGTACCGTAGATCGGCTAATGAATAGACGTAGGGGAAGGAGTGCGGGCCAGCTTCAAGAAAGAGTTTCTGAAAGCTGCGCATAAATATTTCGGAAGGCTCAACTACCGTCACGTGCTCTATTGAGTCAAAGAGTTGAACTGCCTCGTAGCAGTTTCGACCTAAAGCGGTGCCGATATCGAGCAGTGATCTTGGCGCGAAGCCGAGAGATTTTAGCGCTTCTTCCACCAACTGGATAAATTCGCCATAAAAACCACAGTTCACATAGTTATACGGTATTTCGCCTGATACTGAAGACAAACCCGAAACTTGTTTTGACTCGTGAAGGAGGGAGAGCCAAGCTCCTTCAAAATAGGAGGCTAGTCCGCGCTCGTTTGTATAGAAATCTAAAGCTGTCATTTGATCTAGGAGTCAGCTTTCGAGGGCATGAGATACCAAAGCACAATTGCAACGAGGAAGAGAGCAGGTATGTCGCCCAGCAGATTCATTCTCTCAGTTTCATCAACAAGCGCCTGAATCAGCATTATTCCGCCGTGAACAGCACTCGACCAAATCGTGAACCAGATGAGGCTCGCATTCGCCAATGGGTCTTTCGCAGCGCGTAATAAAAAGACTCCCAAGGTTGCGTAAACTCCCATGATCATCTGTTCATACTCCGGTTGCGCCGGGGTCCAACCCCAGCCAGAGGGCAAGATCACCATCATCATCAAGTAGATGCCTGCTATGAAGATGACGCCAAAAATGACGAGTGCTACTTTTAGGTACTTGAGCTTTTCTTGTGCCTGCATGATAGTTGTCCTCGAGTTGTTGTTATAAAGGATACTCGCAAGGTTTCTGCCTGAACTTACCACTTGTGCTCTTCACCTTCCCAAGTAAAGAATTTGCCTGACTCTTTCATTTTCAGTTTTGATACTAACGTTATAATTCCTGCAGCGCTTTCCTGAGCCGTTAACTGGGCTCCTGAACCACCCATGTCCGTTTTTACCCAACCTGGATGTATCGGGCAAACTATTATGCCGTCTTCATGCAAATCGAATGACAGACCTCGCATGACCTTGTTTACCGCTGCCTTGGAACTGCGATAGGCGTACATTCCAGTCCCCTCACCGTGGAGTGATCCCATCATGCTCGAAACGGTAATTATTCTCGGATTCTTCGATCGCTTTAAATTTTTGATGAATGCTCTGCTAATCAGAAGCGGGGCAACGGTGTTTACAGCGAACGTGTTTAACCATCCCTCCATGTTCATGTCTGTAAGGTTCTGATTCTCTGGTCCGATGATTCCAGCGTTATTAACCAAGATATCCAGTGTTATGTCAGACAAAGTCTCTGCAAGCTTGGAGATTGCTTTTTCATCCGTAACCTCAAGTTCACACGCTGTGAGATTAGTATTAGCTGCCAATTCCTTAATTTCATCTGACATTTGGCCGCGATAGGTTGCAATGACCTTATTTCCTGAAGCTAGAAACTGTTTTGCCAGTTCCAGTCCAATTCCACGCGAGGTTCCGGTTATTAATACCGTTTCCATATAGCACTTCTCTATTTAGTGAATTTTCAGATTCAGTTTTCCGGTTTCTCCAGCTCCTGAAGCAGGTAACCTAAATCTTCCATTTTCTCATTGAATATCTGCTGAGCATCGAACAGGCCGCGATTGTAATAGTGAGCTCCTATTTCGTTGGCAAAGAAGTCGATAAGAAATTCCGCTTCAAAGCTGCCGATTTCTTGTTGCAGCTCAGCGATAAAATAATCTTTCACTTTTCCAACTATTCGGTCTTTCTGCTCTTTGGAGAATTTTATTTCATTCATAATTGTCAGATACTTTTTGCCATTTTTCTTGAAACAGTTTCATACCCTAGCGCTTGATAGAATTCCTGAGCCTCGCTATTAAATTCCATCACATCCAACTGGACGGCTGCACATTCGAATTCCTTGCTAAATTCCTCGATTCTTGATAAGTCACAAATTTCTTCAATGTCATCGTATGAGGCTGCTCTAACCGTTAATTGGGCTTTCAACTTCAGGCATCCTTGTTAAACATCTGGTAATAAGCGTTTCCCTAAACTTACAACGTTGTCAGTGACATATCCAAGACTGTTATAGAATTCGAGAACCTTATGATTGGAGCTACGCATTAAAATATTGAGTTTCGGACATCCCATGGAGATCAGGAGCCGTTCGATTTCATT
>JBBSPQ010000135.1:0-6105 GCA_038258585.1 Pseudomonadales bacterium | reverse complement strand
CAGATCGAGAGTCCTTACATACAGGAGTTCATAAAGATCGCACGTGAGACCTGTTTCGCTACGCTGAAGGGAATCAGTCCAGTCTGATTAAATTAGGCTATCAGATTGGCATACTTACGGTAAATCAGTGGTGATGACCGCCAACACCATGAACATGACGATGCTCAACTTCCTCGGTTGTGGCGGCTCTGACGTCTATGATTTCAATCTCATAGTGCAGCGTTCTGCCTGCGAATGGATGGTTGGTATCGACATCAACATTGAAACGACCAGCTTTAACCACCAACGCATTGCGCGGCCCATGGCTAGTCTGTACAGCGACAATCACTCCCGGAACTAATTTCTTCTGTCCGGACTCCAGATGCAGGTGTTTAATAGGAACTCGCTGAATGGAGTTCGGACGGCGCGGCCCATAGGCCTGTTCGGGGCTCAGGGTTATCGATATTTTGTCTCCCACCTGCTTACCTGTCATAGCCTCTTCAAGCCCGGAAACAACATTGGCGTGACCGTGCAAATATAGAAGTGGTTCTCTGCCAATTGATTGCTCTAACCAATCCGTCTTGACCTCATCTTTGGTGATTTCGCAAAGTCGGTAGTGGAATGCTACAACGCAGTCGTCGGCAATGATCATGCTGCCCTCGGCAGGCTTTTTGGTTCCAGTTTTAGGCGTACTTTTAGACATACGGAGTCACTCCAGAAATTTTGCGCGATTCTAGCAAAGTTCCGATCCGCTTTGACAGTGTGCCCGCATGCCGCAGTGCGGTGGAGCACAAGCAAAGCGCTACGTCTATTGTGAGAGACGCAAAAATAGACTGGAACTATTCACTAAGAGACCCAAGTTCGCGTAAGCTTTGAACAGAGTGAATCAAAGTCAGTTCGTAGCAACAAGTGTCACACAAGGAGATCGGACATGTCCCTGAAAGGCTCCAGAACCGAAGAGAACCTGAAGTCCGCGTTCGCATGCGAAGCTCAAGCTCACCGGCGCTATGTGTATTTTGCTCAGAAAGCAGGTGGCGCAGGCGACAACGATGTATCGTCGCTTTTCAGTTCATCAGCAGAAAGCGAGACCGGGCATGCTCATGGTCTTCTCGAATATCTGGAACAAGTGGGCGATCCCGCGACAGGAATGTCTATTGGCAGCACCGCTGACAATCTTCGGTCCGCCATCGCCAGCGAAACACATGAGTTCACAGTTATGTATCCCAACATGGCCAAGGAGGCAAGGGACGAAGGCTTCGACGAAATAGCGGACTGGATGGAAACGTTGGCCAAAGCAGCTCGATCTCACGTCCAGCGGCTACAGAAAGCGCTTGATACGCTCGAAAACTAACCGCGCCCTTGCACACATCTGCGCAAATGTTTGTACAATTGAGAAAGTTGTCTCTGATTCCCTTAGGTCACTTGACCATAGATGATGGCATAATGATATTATGCCTCCTCTTTAAGACAGGCTAAACCCCCGGGCCGGATTCGCCGGGATTCCACACGCAAACATTTAATAGTCAGATAACCATGTCAGATCAACAGCAAAAATTTTCACCCCTTACTATTCGCGTGAAGGAACACGTACGGCGCCTGCGTCTCGTTGCAGGGTATTCAATGGCTGAAGGATCCCGCTTACTTGGCGTCTCTCGCAAACAGCTGGAAGACATTGAAACTACAAGAGATTATGGCTGCCACCTCGAAATTGAATTGCTCGCCAAAATCAAAGTGATCTACAACGTTTCTATAGACGAGCTTCTCGGCGAGTTGCCTCAGGATCTGTATTCCGATTTCTATACACGCAAAAGACGTAGAAACTCTTAACAGTTTGAAGCTAGTAGATTACACCTGTCATTCCTGCTCTCCCTTGAAAGCCCTGTAATTCAGGGCTTTCGCAGCCTTTCTTTTTCCCTGATTTTCGATCTGGACCATTTTCGTGTATAATGGCCGACTTTTTACACGAAACGGAACAGGCACAGTTATGGCAACCAAACCCAAGAAAGACCCATCGATCGATAACCGGATCAATCTGGCGGAACACGTCGACGCTTTCCTGAAGTCCGGCGGTAAAGTAAAACAAATCCCCTCTGGAATCAGTGGTCAAACAACTACCAGTGGCCCGCGCCAGATCGTATTAAGTCATAAAAGCAACGTCTGATATCTACGGATCCACTTCTTAGAACTTAGGTGATAATCGCTTTTTTGGATCAGGCTCCTCAATGGACACTCAGAACCTCAAAGCTTTTGTTGCTGTCGCCCGCAGCCAGTCCTTTTCAATGGCTGCCGACAAACTGCATATCACTCAACCCGCTGTCAGTAAGCGCATTCATCAACTTGAGCAGCAATTAGCCACACTGCTGTTCGATAGAATTGGCAGACAAGTCAGCCTGACCGAGGCGGGTCGTACACTTTTACCGCACGCAGAATCAATTCTCGATGCCATGCATACTGCCCGACAAAAAGTTGCTGATTTATCAGGCGAGATCAAGGGGCAATTGAAACTGGTGACCAGTCATCACATTGGCCTACACCGACTACCGCAAGTGCTGCGCGAATACAGTGAGCGCTATCCGATGGTCGAACTGGATATTCAATTCACTGACTCAAGTGACGCTTATGCGGCGGTACTAAAAGGTGAATGCGAAGTGGGCATAATTACCGAGGGCAGCGAGCAGGATGACGCCGTAGTAACAAAGACAGTCTGGCGTGACGTCATGCGTTTCGTTGCCGCCCCGCAGCATCCTCTGAGCAAGCTCTCCAGCGTCACACTGGCTGACATCAGCCCTTTCCAAGGCCTTCTTCCAGAACGACGATTCTATACCACTCAACTTGTGGAGGAACTTTTCTCGCGCAATGGCTTGAGTATAAAACTGAATCTCGCAACAAATTTTTTGGAGACGATCAAGGCGCTGATTTCGGTTGGATACGCTTGGGGAGTGCTACCAGAATCGATGTTGCAGGACGGCTCGCTCACCGTATTGAATGTCAAGGAATCGGCACCAGCAGACTCAATTTACTTGAGTCGAAATCTCGATTGTATCTACCACCGACAACGACTCATGAGCAATGCCGGCAAAGCATTTATTGAGCTGCTTGAACACGACTCACTTTATAACCCTTTTTCTCCAGCACACTAAGTAGCCCATCGCCACCCACAAGATGGGCCGCGCCAACCAGAACGAATTCGGTTCCCTCCTGTTTGAACATGTTTTCGATCAACGGCATCCACGCTTCGTTTCTTTCTACTAGCAGAGAGTTATAGAGCTCGGGATACCCCGTCTCCATATCGCTCACATAGACTTCTTCCAGCGTCGCATTATTTCCCGTCCTCCAGGCGCTTACCATGTCATCTATGGAAGTCGATATCTCTTTCATTTCGTCCAGCGACAACAATACGAACTCGCTTTCATTCCCCTCGCCCATGTCGGCAAGAAACCCAATCTGCTCCTGAATTGATTCCAACTGCCCCACTGGTTTGCCATCGCCCATCGCCCGGGTGTTGAAATAGGCATCAACGCCTTGAGGGGTGAAACCGAGTTTTTGAAACTCCATAACCTGCAGCGTTGTGACCAACAAACCGGGTTTGAATTTTTCCATCATCGGCAACGGCAATCCTACTTGGGCGGCATAAGAGGAGAGAGCGGTATAGGCCTCCTCGCTCAACACACTTTTTAGTGTTCTTTCGTCGTTATAGGTTAACGCCTGCATCATCTGCGCCTGCACAGAAAAATCATTTAACCCAGCCATATCTGTTTCGAAATACAGCTTGTCCGAATCGTTGTAGGCCGTTTCAAATGGAGCGGGCAAGGGAAAGTCCGAGGGACGCAAGAGATGCACTGTGCCTCCGAGATAAATTTTTTCGTCACCTGATGTGGCAACCCATACAGCGCTGTCGGCACTGGCCTGAACGACAGATGCCAGCAAAACAAACGACAGCAACACACGCTGAAAAATACAAGCGCCTTTTTTTCCCATGATCTACACCCTTGTGTCCGATTTACAGGTTAAGTTGATAAAAGGTAGCATGACGCCCCGCATAGGGAAACGCCAGCCTTCCGGAACGAGACGCCGCGCACAGGGCCTATTCACCTTCAGACAAAACTGGAGATTGCTCCATGTCAAAACTCCTGTTCAGACTTCGCAACGTTCCCGAAGATGAGGTCGACGAAGTGCTGCAACTACTTGAAGAAAACAATATTGAAGTGTACGAAACCAGCGCAGGGAATTGGGGTATTTCAATGCCGGCTTTGTGGGTGCAGGACGATGCCCACTACGAGCACGCCCGCGAACTGCTGGAACACTATCAAACCGAACGGGGTCAACGTATTCGTGACGAATACGACACATTGCGCCGTACTGGCCAAGCAGAATCGCTCTATACATCCTTCAAGGATCAACCCCTGCGCTTTGTGTTCTACAGCATTCTAATTGTTGCCGTAGCTTATTTGTCCATCAGCATCTTCTTCGGTTTCTAATGTGCCTTCTTCACAGAGAAGGTCCCATGCTGATTTTCAGCAACGGCAGATTATCGATGCGTCCTTCCAGAGAATCACCCGGACCCACAGCAGCCACGCCGGCTGGCGTGCCAGTGAAAATCAAGTCGCCGGATTTAAGACAGTAGTAGGTAGAAAGTTCGGCGATAAGCTCAGGAATGGTCCAGATCAAATCGTTAATCGCCCCATGTTGACGTTCTTCGCCGTTCACTAGAAGACTAATCTGCGCTTCCTCAATCCTGCCAGCGCTCGCCATCGGAGTAATCGCCGTTAAAGGCGCAGAATTGTCGAAGCCCTTTGCTGTATCCCAGGGGCGACCCTTATCTTTGGACTGAGCCTGCAGGTCACGTCGCGTGAAATCGATGCCGACGGCATATCCGAACACCGCTTCTTTCGCTTCGTCCAGAGTCAGTCTTATGCCGTTGTGATCCAACCTCTGGCCGGCCAGGGCTACCACCAGCTCGACTTCATGATGAAGATCCTCGGTTCGGGAAGGATAGGGTAGCATAGCGCCATTCTCTGCGACCGCATTAGCTGGTTTGCTGAAGAAAAAAGGCGACTCTCGCTCGGGACTACCGCCCATCTCTTTTGCATGCGCGGCGTAATTCCGGCCGACACAATAAATTCTGTTGACTGGAAAACGCTCGGCGCGCGCCACGATGGCAACACTCGGTGTAGGCACTGCAAACAGTAAAGTCATAGCATTCCTTTCGTCTTATTTACCAACTTTTATTTACCAATATAGGCGCGAAGCCGCGCTGGAAATTCCCGGTGCATCAATACCTGTTGCAACTGCCATTGCTCTTCTGCGTTTACTTCTCTCAAAAATCGCACCTTACTGCTGTCGAGCACAGCCAATGGCACACCATCGCGATACAAAATGCGATTCTTGCCCATTTTCGGCAGACGGGTGTCAGGGAGCACGATACTCAACAGGTTCACCGGATCTGCCGCGGCCAGACTGACATATTCGGTACTACGTTCAGGTGCCTCCTGATTTTTACCGAATTGTCTTAGCGTCGTCACCGTCTCCGGCAGGGCGAATTGTTCACCACTGATACCTGCAACGAAACGGCCGCCACGCAGTTGTCCACGTAATTCCATTCCTCTTAACGCACCCAGCAATTCACGCCAAGTGGGAGCAAAACTTTCACGCTCCAGTACGCGCTTGAACAATACTCCCCACCGCTCGAGATAAACCAGGATGAGCCGCTCCAATTGTTCGTTGTCGAGACCTGAGTCGTGTCTCCGACTAGGTTCGTCAATAACCACATCATTCTGCAGCAGTGACCAGCGACCTGCGTCCTCAACCCCAAACGTCGCACGACGTCGGCCATTCGCATGCCCGCCCGGCTTGCGGGAGTCCGGCGTTAGCAACGCCCGCAAACCGGTGAAGCTATCGCTGGTCAGCTGGCCAGCGCTCACAAGTTCAGCAAGCCCCTGCTCCAATTGGCTACGCAGCAGTGCCGTGCGCCGACTGATCTGATCGAAAAAACTTGCCCCGTGCTGACGCAGATCTTCTGCAATCCGCGTCGCCGTCGGACTGAGTACAACCTCATCTGCGTTTGCATCAGTCTTCGGTTTCGCAGCAAGGGTTTCCCATAGATCAAGGTTAGTGCGCATCAACATT
>JBBSPQ010000134.1:0-6108 GCA_038258585.1 Pseudomonadales bacterium | reverse complement strand
TCATTCTGCTGGATGAACCCTTCGCCGGCGTAGATCCAATCTCGGTCAGTGACATCAAAGGGATTATTACCCACCTAAAGGACAAAGGAATCGGGGTGCTGTTGACCGACCACAACGTCCGCGAAACGCTGGATATATGCGAAAAGGCTTACATCGTCAGCGAAGGTCAGATCATTGCCGAAGGGTCAGCGGACATCATTTTGGCCAACCAGAAAGTGCGGGATGTCTATCTCGGCCATCAGTTCAAAATTTAATGCGACAAGAGGCTTGCAATCCTCTATGCAATCGCGGCACGATACTTGCTATACTGCACACCATATGGACGTACATCGCCGATGACACGTGCACTGCTGACATCCACGACGAAGTGATGAGCTATTCCATGACCACCGCGAAGCCCCGAACACTATGAAATTATCGCTCCAGCTAAAGTTGGGTCAATCCCTGACCATGACACCTCAGCTGCAGCAAGCGATACGCCTTCTTCAGCTATCGACTCTCGATCTGCAACAAGAAATCCATCAAGCTCTGGAATCGAATCCTATGCTGGAATTGGATGAGGGCACTGACGAATTCCACGCCAAGTCCGACGCGAGTACGGAGCAGAATTCCGAAAGCAATACCTCCAGCGATGAATACAGCGCAGACCGCTCTCTCAGCAATGAAAGCTACGAGCAGAACGAACAGAAGGAACGCGTCGAGCAGGACGACGCGCGCTGGGAAGATCACATTCCCGAAGACCTGTCGGTAGACAGTAGCTGGGAAGACGTTTACCAAAGCACCAATATCTCGACAGGGTCCGGTTCAAGCTCTAACTCTGACGGCGACAGCCTCGATTTTGAATCCCGCAACAGTGCTGAAGAAACGCTTCAGGATCACCTGATGTGGCAGCTCAATCTGACCCCAATGTCCGATGCCGACAGATTAATTGGACTGGCCATTATTGATGGCATTGATTCCAACGGCATGCTGACCATCAGCATAGACTCGATCCATGCCAGTCTGATCCGCTCACTAGATATTGATCCCGAAGAAGTTGTCGCCGTTCTGCATCGAATTCAGCAGTTTGATCCGGTTGGCGTGGGTTACAGGAATTTATCCGAGTGCCTGCTCATTCAGTTGCAGCAATTCTCCAAAGCCGAGATCACTCCTGCAATAAGTCACGCCAAAATTATTGTTAAAGATCACCTGCCCCTGCTTGGCAATCGCGATTATGCGCAACTGATGCGCCTGACACGCCTGAAAGAGCTTGAACTGCGTGATGCCATCAGCGTGATTGAAACGCTCAACCCGCGTCCAGGCTCTGATATTTCTCCGCCTTCGACGACTTATATCGTGCCTGATGTCATTGTCACCAAGGACAACGATACCGGACGCTGGCGAGTAGAGCTCAATCCCGACACGGCGCCGAAGATTCGCATCAATTCCGGCTACGCCTCTCTGGTGAAACGTGCCGATACCAGCAGTGACAACAACTACCTGCGCGACAACCTTCAGGAAGCACGCTGGTTTATCAAAAGCCTGCAGAGCCGCAACGAAACATTGATGAAGGTGGCAACCCGTATCGTCGAACACCAGAAAGGCTTCTTTGAGTATGGCGAAGAAGCGATGAAACCACTGGTCTTGCACGACATCGCTGAAGCGGTAAGTATGCACGAATCGACAATCTCTCGAGTGACGACCCAGAAATACATGCATACCCCCAAGGGCATCTTTGAGTTGAAGTACTTCTTCTCCAGTCACGTCAGCACGGCTGGCGGAGGCGAGTGCTCTTCTACTGCGATCAGGGCTCTCATCAAAAAATTGGTGGCAGCAGAGAATGCCCGCAAACCCCTGAGCGACAGCAAGATAACAAAAATCCTGGAGGATCAGGGCATCAATGTTGCACGGCGCACCATTGCGAAATACAGAGAGTCACTTTCTATTCCACCTTCGAATGAACGGAAAAAACTGATCTGAATTTGAATAGTTATGCAGCTTTCCCCCTCATGAGTTAGAAAAATTTCTCATAATCTGCTGCACAAGAGTGTTAAAATTCACGGCGTCCCGTGCCAACAAAAGAGATATTTTTATAATGCAACTTGAGACCATACTGACCCCCGAGCGCTGTTTCAGTAATTTGCCAGGTGTCAGTAAGAAGCGGTTTCTGACGACGATCAGCGAACTTATTGCAGACGCTACTCAAATTCTCTCCGCCGACCAGATATACACCGCCCTGCTCGCCCGGGAGCAGCTTGGCAGTACCGGCATAGGCAATGGCATCGCCATTCCTCATTGTCGTGTCGCCGACTGTAAAAGTATTACCGGCGCGCTTGTCACCCTCGCCGAGGGCATAGACTTCGACGCCATAGACTCCCGTTCCGTTGACTTGTTGTTTGTGCTGATAGTACCGGCCGAGGAAATGGACGAGCACCTCAAGGTATTGGGTGGGCTCGCCTCACTCTTTCATCAGGATGCTCTCTGTAATCGTTTGCGTCAGGCTCAGAGTGCTCAGGAACTGTACGATATTGCAGTAAGTTCGTGACATTTCAGCAACCTGCCGAACAACCTTTTGAGACAGGCTTGACAACTGTTCAGGGTCAGGCAAACCTGATAATGTAAGCGCAATATTGATGCCGTCGTATGTTCTTTCGGCACCGCTTCCGTGTTAACCCCCAGGCGACAGATATAGTGAAACTGCTCATCATCAGCGGACGCTCCGGTTCCGGCAAAAGTACCGCGCTCAACATGCTGGAGGATCACGGCTATTACTGCATCGACAACTTGCCTGCCAGTTTGCTGCCTGCTCTGGCACAACGGGTGACCGCAGATGCAATCGATTTGTCGCGAGTTGCCGTCAGTATCGACGCGCGCAATATTCCGAGCGATCTCAAGCAGGTTCCGCAAATCATCGACCAACTGAATCGGACATCGCTAAAGACTGAAATCATTTTTCTCGACGCCCGCAGCCCTACTCTGATCAAACGCTTCAGTGAAAGCCGTCGCAAACACCCGCTGACGACCGATCGCATCGGACTGCGCGAAGCGATCAACATGGAAACCGAGCTTCTGGAGCCTATTGCGCTGCTGGCGAGCCTGTCGATCGACACCAGCAATATGTCTCTGCATCAATTGCGAGACAATATCAAAACCCGTGTTGTGGAGAGAGAAGACAGTGGATTGGCGCTGATGTTTGAGTCCTTTGGATATAAACATGGCGTGCCAATAGATGCGGACATTGTCTACGATGTACGCTGCCTTCCAAACCCCTATTGGGAGAAGAAGCTGCGTGCTTTAACAGGTTTGGACGCCGACGTGGCCGAATGGTTACAGTCGCAACCGGAAGTGCAGGCCATGTACGAAGATCTTTGCCATTACCTTGAGAAATGGTTGCCGAAATTTGCTGAAAACAACCGCAGTTATATGACTGTGGCAATTGGTTGCACTGGGGGCCAGCATCGATCGGTCTTTCTAAGCGAAAGACTGAGGGAACATTTTTCAGGAAAAATCAAGAATGTGCAGGTGCTGCACCGTGAATTACGACGTAGGGAAATTGCTTAAAGTCTCATGATCAAATCGACAATTACAATCTGCAATAAAGCTGGTCTTCACGCCAGAGCCGCTGCGCGCATGGTTTCGGTCAGCACCGCATTTGCCAGTAGCGTTCAGGTAGGACAGGACAAATTGGTAGACGGCAAGAGCATTCTGTCACTGATGATGCTTGCCGCAAGCAAGGGCACGGTGCTCAATGTCATTATTGAAGGTGACGACGAGCATGCCGCTTTGGATGCTATTACTGCACTGGTCAACAACCGCTTCGACGAAAGCGAGTAATTTCTCGCTTCCGATAGATCATCTCAGGCACATCACGTTGCACGGCGTACTGTAAATTTCGCGCCAAAAACAGGACTCATTATGAACAACGAAGACAAGATCGACTGGAGTCTCGAACCGCCGAGCAAGTCGCAACGCAAACGTGATATGACCAGTATCCAGAAACTGGGCGAAGAACTGACGACTCTCAACAAGAAGCAGCTGGAAAAATTACCCCTCTCGGACTCTCTGCGCGCCAGTATCGCGGAATTCTCGCGCCTCCCTAACAGCAATGAGGCAAGAAGGCGTCACTTACAATTCATCGGTAAAATAATGCGTGGCGAGGATCATGAAAAGATCCAGAGCGAACTGGATAAAATGCGCACACCTGATAGAGCGCAAGTGCGCCGTGCTCAGTTAATTGAACAATGGGGAGATAAATTGCTTGCAGGCTCAGAAGTCGAGATCAACAGTTTTGTTACCACCTACCCTCTGGCTGAACGTCAGGCCATCCGGCAGATAGTTCGCAACCTCGGCAAGGACAATGAAGAGGCGGCCAGGGTGCATCGTCGCCGTCTGATGAATTACATCAAGGAATATATCGAGTAAGACTGCGTTCAACCCTTTGTACTGAATAACTCTATAAGCGATTCTCGTAGCCAGCGATGGGAGCTGTCACTGTCCGCCTGTCGATGCCAATAGAGATGGAAATCAAGATTGGCCATATCGAATGGCAAGGGCAGTATTTCTAGATCGTACTTCACCGCCAGAAAACGCGGAACACTCAGGGCTAGATCAGTGCTATTCACAATCCCCGCCGCCACCCGATAATGTTGTACGCGCAGTTTTATCCTGCGCTCGGACTCATGCTTCAACAACGCCAGGTCCACCTGTCCTAGCCCTTTCTTCCTGCTCGATACATGAATGTGCTGCAGCGACAGGAAGCGCTCTAAAGTAAATTCCTTATCCAATGCAGGATGCCCCCGCCGCACGACGCATACATACTCGTCACGGATAAGCGACTGATGACACAGCTGGGGGTCTTCGATCACTGGCACATCCACTGCGAAATCCAATTCGCCCCGTGCTAGGTTGCGAGCCAACTCGGTGCGACGGACATAATAACTCTGCAGACCGACATGGGGGGCGTTTTGCTGGAAAAACGGAAACAACCGCGGCAGAACAACAGCTTCCGCCAGATCTGTCATGCTGAACTGGTAAGTGCGTTCAGCTGACAGGGGATCAAAATCTTCTCGCTCCAAGATACTGGAGTTGAGCATGCCAAGCGCATCTGACACATTCTGGGAAATACTGTCTGCCACGGGCGTGGGCAGCATGCCACGAGCGGTACGGACAAAGAGTTCATCGTTGAAAAGTTTGCGAAGACGAGCCAGTGCATTGCTGACAGCGGGCTGAGTAATAGAGAGAGACTTGGCTGCCTGAGTCAGATTCCTTTCCGTATAAATCGTGTCAAACACTAGAAAAAGATTGAGATCGCACTTCTTTACCGTCATTAGCACTGCCCTTACAGATCGAATTGCCTATTCATATCAATTGCATGAATAGTACTGCAATTGGATGATAAATCAACACAGAAGACCATTTAGGAGTATTTTTGATTTTCATTGACTAGGCCTCGTGTACCCGGCTAATTTTTAGTGTTACCATCGGCGCTGCACTCGCCGGTTAAAGCAATAATAAGTAACAAAATCAATAAATTACAAAAATAAAAGAGGCTCTGCGATGGCGAATAGAAACGCGCACGCATATTGGAAGGCGAACGTCCGAATCGTTCTGTCCCTGCTCTGTGTCTGGTTCTTCATTTCATTTGTCTGCGGTATTCTGTTGGCAGATTTTCTCGATAGCTTTCGTTTCGGTGGGTTCAAGCTGGGCTTCTGGATGGCACAACAGGGTTCCATTTACGGATTCGTCATTCTCATTTTTGTGTACATCCGCCTGATGGACGGACTGGATCGCAAATACAAACTTGATCAAATCGAAGACTCCGATCGTCCTTCAGCTGGGGAGGACAACGCATGAGCGTACAGATCTGGACCTACCTGTTCATATTCCTTTCTTTTAGTCTTTACATTGGCATTGCCATATGGTCGAGAGCCGAATCGACGAAGGAGTTCTACGTCGCTGGCGGCGGTGTCAGCCCCCTGACGAACGGTATGGCCACTGCCGCCGACTGGATGTCCGCGGCGTCTTTCATATCCATGGCGGGTCTGATTTCATTTCTGGGAAGAGATGGCACGTACTACTTAATGGGCTGGACCGGCGGTTACGTATTGCTGGCGTTATTGCTAGCCCCTT
>JBBSPQ010000133.1:0-6120 GCA_038258585.1 Pseudomonadales bacterium | reverse complement strand
TCCAGCGCCACCATTCCCTGATAGGGTTCGCCCCTCTTCGTGTCGATGGTAATCACCAGAGTGCCATCGCGTAGTAGCTCAGTGAAGTCGCTGCTGGTTGGCGTGTCGGCGTAACGCGCAATGCCTCGCACTTCTCCGTTGCTGGTGCACTCGGCCATCATCACCGTCACTTCTCCCTGGCTGCGTACCTGTAGCACCAGACGGCCATCAAACTTGATCGTCGTGCTCAACAGAACACTGGCCGCAAGAAACTGGCCAAGCAGCTGCGCAACAGGTTCGGGATATTGCTTACCCGCCACCGTATCCAGGTAAGACTTGTTCAGCTTGACGATCTCTCCTCGAATGTCACTGTTTTCGAAGATGAAACGCTGGCTGCTATCAGGGGCAAGTGTCGCGCTAGGCATGAATATCGGTGTCCTGTTTCGTTGAGTGTTGATTCTTAAATTGCCGACCGCCAGTTGGATTGCGAGGCGTCTGTAGCTGGCGTGCGAGCGCGTATTGTACAACATTGGCCACCAGACGCCGTCCGGCATTCTGCTCCAGACTCAGAATGGACTCGGGATGGAACTGCACCGCAAGTAACGGCAAAGTGCGGTGCTCTACTGCCATCACCACATTGTCTTCAGTCAACGCAGTGATCTGCAGACAGTCGGGCACGACGCTGGCATGAAGCGAATGATAGCGGCCGACAGTGAACGCATCGGCAATACCTCCGAACAGTTTTCCGCCACTCTGCATTACGTTGGAGGACTTGCCGTGCATAGGCGCATTCAGCAGATCCAGGGCGCCGCCGCAATACTCGACGATGCCCTGCAAGCCGAGACAAACTCCGAACACAGGGATTTGCTTCGCGACACAAAGGGCCAGCGTTTCGCTCATAGCAAAATCATCCGGACGCCCCGGTCCGGGAGAGAGGACCACCAAGTCATAATGCTCCTGGAGCAGCTTCCTTCTCGCCAGAATGGGACGGAGCGTTTCGAGTTGCACATCATGCTCGCGGAAATAACTGCCAAGGTTATGCACAAAGGAATCGCGATGATCGATCATCAGCACACGCAACGATGGGGCTTTCCGTTCTCCAAAGTCACCGATGTCTGTTGAGGTCGCGATGGTAGTGCGGGTAACAGATTGTTCACCACGGATCGCGGCAATCAGCGCGCTCGCCTTCAGATGCGTCTCGGCCTCTTCCGCCTCCGGGTCTGAATCCATCAGCAGGGTAGCGCCTACACGCACCTGCGCGATGCCATCCTTGATGCGCGCCGCGCGCAGCGTCAGCCCGGTATTGAGATTACCATCGAAACCGATGCAGCCCATCGCGCCGCCGTACCACAGACGTGGCGACTTCTCGTGATCTTCGATGAACTGAATGGCGGCCTGCTTCGGCGCACCAGTCACGGTGACAGCCCAGGTGTGACTGAGGAAGCCGTCGAGCGCATCGTATTCGGGCTGCAATGTGCCCTCTACGTGATCCACCGTGTGAATCAAACGCGAGTACAGTTCGACTTGGCGCCGTCCAATGACGCGCACGCTGCCGGGCACGCAGACGCGACTCTTATCGTTTCTGTCCACATCCGTGCACATTGAAAGCTCGGCCTCGTCTTTCGCGGAGTTGAGCAGTTCGCGAATCTGTTTGGCATCTTCAATGGCGTCCTTTCCGCGCGCAATAGTGCCAGAGATCGGACAGGTCTCGATGCGAGAGCCCTGCACACGCACATACATTTCAGGAGAGGCCGCGAGCAGATATTCCTGCTCACCAAGATTCATCAATGCGCCATACGGAGCCGGGTTACTGCGCTGCAATCGTTCGAATATCTGCGCAGGACTATCCACACATGGTTCGCGGAAAACCTGACCCGGCACGACTTCAAACAGATCACCACGCTGAAAGAACTTCTTCGCTTCTCTGACAATATCGGCGTACTCGCCGGGGTTATGATCGCAGCTTCGAGTGGAATCCTGCGCTGGCGTGAACTCAACACGGTTACCTGTGCGACGATAGCCACCGGTGGTTTCAGCATTAACAAAACTGGATGAAGAATGGTTTTCCACCGCTTCAGTTCGGCACACAAAATCATAGCGATAGATGCTCGCAGAACCGATGTGATTGTCCGCAACGAGAATCTCATCAGGCAGATACAGCACAAGATCGCGAGTCGTTGCGCCTCTGTTTTGTCTTCTCACGACCGCTTCAAACTGGAAGGCCAAATCATAGGCGAAGACGCCGTACAATCCGAGTCGCGAATCCTTGTCGCTAAAGAAATGCTGCACCAATGCGCGTAGCACAGAGAACACACTGGGTTGACGACTGCGACTCTCTTCGGAGAATTCTTCTGGCATGGGTTTGATCCGCACATCCAATCGAACATCGCTCGCAGCCATCTCCGCCACGGCGGAATTATTCATCAGGGCACGTCGAAATTCGGGCAGCAACACTTCCCCGCGACGATTCAGCGCCTCGATCTCCAGCGCACGATCTCGCGCCGTAATAACAATGGGAGGATTCACGAAACCGATATCCCAACGGGTGTAGCGTCCGGGAAATTCGAATGAGGAACTGAGCAGAACGCCACGCTGCGTATCGAGCTGGCACCTCAATTGCGCGATAGCGTCTTGATACGAACAGGATTGAATACTACGTTGAATTTTCACACCACCAGAGGTGATGTAATGCATCCGCTCTAAAGCCGTCCCAGTGTCGAACAGACTGTTGCGATGATTTTCAGATGATGGTTTCACTATTGCGTCCTCATTGTTCCCGATAGTTTTCCTGCGTGATGGCGCTGGATTCGGGGAGGACTACTGGATTTGTGTGTCAGGCTACTGGTTCAATATGTAGCGCTGCTGCACGACTCAAGTGGCCGCCCCGGTTCCAGGGCAGCCGCAGGATTTCGTTAGAAATAGCCTTGCGGGCAACCCGAAGAAACGGGCCACCAATAAAACGAATGGTTAAGAGCATTCTTGTTTGCAAAGCTACATGTGTTCATAGGGGCGCGATAATGGTCGCGCTGGCGGTCTTTGTCAAGACCGGGTGGTGGACATCCGCACTTGATACTCCATCATTTCAGCGATACCTTCTCTTCAAACTTCATAACGGAGAATAAAAATGAAAACCCCAAATAATAAAGAAAGAAGAACCGTCCCTGTCGAAGCCATTCAGATTTACAACGATTACGTCCACGGTGAAATCAGTCGCCGCCAATTTCTCAGCGGCTTGAAAAAATTCGCAGTGGCCGGTCTTACGGCTTCTGTCATTGCCGACGCCTTGATGCCCGATTACGCCATGGGCCAACAGATTGATCGTGATGACGAACGCATCAGCGCCAGCTATGAAACCATCCCGTCACCCGACGGCCACGGTTATATCCGCGGTTATCTAGTGCGCCCCTACAGCGCCGACAGCCGCAGTGAAACGGCGACGCAATTGCCCGGCATCATCGTCGTGCATGAAAATCGTGGCCTCAATCCTCACACCGAGGATGTAGCGCGTCGTTTCGCACTGAAGAATTTCATGGCCTTCTGTCCGGACGTACTAACCTCAGTGGGTGGTTATCCCGGTGATGACTTTAAAGGTGGACAATTGTTCAGCCAACTCGATCCAGCGAAGCGCTTTGAAGACATCGTTGCCGCGGCGCACTGGTTAAAGAATCGATCAGACTGCACCGGCAAGATCGGCGTTACCGGATTTTGCTACGGTGGTAGTGTCTCCAATCAACTGGCTGCACGCATGGGTTCTGATTTAGCCGCAGCAGTGCCATTTTACGGTGGGGGTGTTGACGCCAGTGAAGCACGTAATATTCGCGCCGCAGTGATGGTGCAACACGGAGGACTGGACACACGATTGGTGGAGGCGTGGCCGGAATATGAGCGCGCGTTGGCGGCGGCCAATGTCACCCACGAGGGGCATATCTATCCCGGGTCCGTGCACGGCTTCTTTAATGATGCGACACCGGAGCGTTATAACGAGGCGGCCGCGACTGAAGCATGGAACCGCACGGTTGATTGGTTTAATCAGTACGTGAGGGTGTGACGACGGTTAATTGCTATTGTCTGGCGGCGCCATCTCGATTCGCAACAAGGCGCCGTCAGCCTCATCGGTTAGTAAGTACAGATAACCATCCGGCCCCTGTTGCACATCACGAATGCGCTGCCCTAACTCACGCAGCATCGCCTCTCGACGCACTTCGTCGCCACGGCTATTGAACACAATGCGTTCCAGATGTCCTGTTCCTGGCACGCGCCCAGTCATCATGGAGCCCACGAAGAGATTGCCTTGCCACGCGGGCAGCTTGTCGCCGGTATAAAAATTCACGGCAGAGATAGCGATTGCTGGCCACCAGATCGCCTCCGGGTTTTCAAGACCTTGCTGCTGGGTGAGATCACTCACCCAGTCACCGCGATACTGGCGACTGAAAGACACTATGGGCCAGCCGTAGTTCGCACCTGACTTGATGATATTCACTTCGTCACCGCCTTGTGGGCCGTTCTCCGAGGCCCACAACTCGCCTGTCACGGGATGAAACGCCAAACCCAACTGGTTACGATGTCCCAGACTGTAAACCTCCGGAAGCTGTGTGCCAGTGCCGATAAATGGATTGTCCATGGCCGCACTGCCATCGGCGTTCAGTCGTAGCAACTTGCCATAGTGCACGGTGGGATCTTGCGCATAGTCGCCGACGCCGGCAAAGACATAGGCACCACCTACAGACATCAGCAGCGTGTTATCTGGTGCAAACAGCAGGACAGAGCCGCCAGTGCCCGTGTCCACGCCTTTGGCCACAAACAACTCCGCCACTTCAGTCAGTCTGTCCTCACGCAACCGCCCCCGGGCGAGCGCGATGGTTTGCTGTGGTCGGCCATCGACTTCGATGGCCGTGGTATAGGTCAGGGAGACGAGATCGTCGTCGTGCGGGTGCAAGGCGATCGACCTCAAACCGGCACGAATGACTTTGCTATAGACCGGCGGCACCCCCGGAATATCTTGCTCTAACAACCGTCCATCACGCACCAGGCGCAACTTGCCTGTATAACGCTCGGTAATCAGAATGTCGCCGTTTTTACGGAAGGCCATGCTGAAGGGGTTGGCGAGTCCGGTCACGACGGGTACAACGCGAATTTGAGGGATGTCGAAAGTACTGAATAGTTTTGGTTCAGTGAGAGTCGGCTGAGCCGGAAGGCCCGGCTGGGCGAACAGAGAGGTACAAGCCGTTAGAAATGCAGCGGAAAAACCCAAACGAGTGACAAATTGGCGCAAGCCCATAGGGTTTCTCCTGTGCATCTTGATGTTGTTATTATATGTGTGGCAGGAGATTAGAAGTTTATTGAGGAGAAGTCTATTTGTTGAAGCTATGAACGCTGATGCCCTTTGTCAATTGAGATTAATTCTGGAATATGCTTTCATCCGGGCGGCACACAGAGGCGAATTCTCGCCATCTTATTCATCGTTCGGGGGGCTACATGAACACAATAAAAACCACATTGCAGCGCGCAGGATTCGTGCTGCTGTTCGCTACTTCCACACTTTTGCATGCGCAGGATCTGACGTCGGCAAAACCTGAAGACGTTGGCATGAGCAGTGCAGCTCTGGCTACCTTCACGACCGCTATGCACGGCGAAGTCGATAAGGGTCAGCTAGCCGGCATCGTCACTATGATTGCCCGCCACGGCAAAGTCGTACAGTCAGATGCTTACGGTTATCAGGACCTAGAGAATAAAGTGGGCATCGACGATGACACCATCTTCCGCATCTTCTCCATGTCCAAACCCATCACTGGCACGGCCATGATGATGCTGTATGAGGAAGGCAAATTCAGCCTCGACGATCCAGTAGAAAAATTCATTCCCGAGTTCGCCAATCTAAAAGTAGCGAAAGAAGACGGCCCGGACGGCATGCCCGTTGTCGAAGAACAGAATCATAAAATGACCATGCGTGAGCTGATGAGTCACACCGGTGGCCTGACCTACGGTGCTTTCTCCCGTTCTCAGGTCGATTCGCTTTACACACAGGCCAACGTGCTCGACCGCAACTCAACCCTGAAGGACATGATCGACAAATTGTCGAAGATTCCATTGCGCCAGCAGCCTGGAAGCCTCTGGCACTACAGCGTGTCGGTAGATGTTCAG
>JBBSPQ010000132.1:0-6150 GCA_038258585.1 Pseudomonadales bacterium | reverse complement strand
TTCCCCATCCCACTCCGCAACTCTTGTACAGTGGAGGGTATGCAAATTCTAGCTTCGATCAATTCCCCAACAAACATATCTGCTCGCTAATCTTTAACGAATGTCGAAAGGACTCTGAATCAGCCCGCAGCACAATGTTTGCGTTGGCTGTTGGGGGCTATGGGTTCATGAGCGTCGGGCGCCATGGATGGCGCTCGCCGAGCCTGCACATGGATGTGCGCTTTTTGGCGTCTCCAGAATCCATAGCCCCCGACAGCCAATGCGGACTACGAAGAACCGACTTTTAAAGCACCGCACCCAATTTGAACCTGTCGGTATTTGCCTAGCGCACCAATTCAGTGCATAGTTCAATCTAGCTTACGTGTTTTCCCCTTAAATGCAGGTATTTCAAGGCTTACAAGGAATTGGTTTGCTTATTGCATAACTACATGAGTAAGACCCTAAAGTAGGCGTGGAATGCAGCAGTGCTGCACCTAGAATGAGCAGTCCCTTTGACTATTGAACATCTGCACAAACGATTATTGGATAACTTGAGCACCGGCGTGATCGTGTTTGATCATGAATTGCGATTGGGCTATATCAATCTGGCAGCTGAAAGCATATTGGCCATAAGCGGTAGACAGATTCAAAACGCTTGGATCGGAGACATCTTTCTGGACTCCAGTCAGGACATCTCTGAAATTCAAAACGCGCGCGAAAGTAATCACAGCTTCACCAAACGCAAGACACAGTTGCATGTGGTTCACGGACAAACAATCAACGTGGACTATACGATCACCCCATTGACCGATATGGGCGATGCCAATTTGCTCATGGAGATTCAGGCAATTAACTACGCTGAACGCATAAGCAAGGAAGAGGCGTTAATTTCTACCCACGAAACGACCCGAGAACTGGTGCGTGGTCTTGCTCATGAAATCAAGAACCCGTTGGGCGGAATCCGTGGCGCCGCGCAGCTGCTGGCCAGAGAATTACCAGACAGCGATCTGACTGACTACACCAACGTGATTATTGAAGAAGCCGACCGCCTGCATAAACTAGTGGATCGTCTGGTGGGTTCGCGCAAGTTACCGGAGCTGCGCCTAATCAATATCCATGAGGTATTGGAGCGGGTTCGTAATCTGATAGAAGCTGAAGTCGCGGATAAGGATATTCGAATAGACCGCAACTATGACCCCAGTATTCCAGATGTAATGGCCGATTCCGAACAACTGATTCAAGCAGTCCTGAACATTGTTCGCAACGCCATGCAGGCTCTAGAAAGTCCGAATGTCCGACACAACACTGGCACCATTGAATTGGCGACTCGTGTACTGCGCAACGTCACTATCGGCTCGGTTTTTCACCGTCTGGCAGCACGCATAGAGATTATTGACAACGGTCCCGGCATTCCCGAAGACCTGATCGGCAGCATTTTCTATCCGATGATAAGCGGTCGGGCAGAAGGCACGGGGCTGGGACTGTCGATTGCTCATTCCATCATCAACCAGCACAAAGGCACGATCGAATGCAGCAGCAAACCAGGCCTGACACGCTTTGCCATTTTCATACCGGTCGCTGCGAAACCACGCAACAAACGCAGAATATCGAGCTATGAATAACGATTCGCTTATTAAGAGAAGAGAGACTCAAATATGAACAAGCACAATTCGGTATGGGTCCTTGATGACGATAAATCCATTCGTTGGGTTCTGGAAAAATCGCTCACGCGAACCGGACTGAACACTTTGTGTTTTGATAACGGCGAGGATCTTCTGCATCGGCTCGAAAGAGAGCGACCAGACGCTATCATCAGCGACATCCGCATGCCAGGCATTAACGGCCTTGATTTGCTTTCGACCGTGCACGACCAGTATCCACAACTGCCTGTCATTATCATGACGGCACACTCGGATCTGGACAGCGCCGTTTCTTCTTATAGCCGCGGCGCCTTCGAGTATCTGCCAAAGCCCTTCGACATTGATGAAGCAGTGGCCATGACTGTGCGAGCACTGGAGCATGCACGCGAAAAGAATATTGAGATGCCGGCTCCAGTTCTGGAAAGCCGCAAGGACATTATCGGTGAAGCGCCGGCCATGCAGGAAGTTTTCCGTGCTATTGGCAGACTCTCGCAGTCAAACATCACGGTGCTCATCAACGGCGAATCCGGTACCGGTAAAGAACTAGTGGCTCATGCACTGCACCGTCACAGCCCGCGACGCAATAATCAATTTATCGCGCTGAACGTAGCAGCGATTCCCAAAGATTTGATCGAATCAGAACTGTTCGGTCATGAAAAAGGCGCGTTCACCGGCGCGACCTCGCAACGCACGGGCCGTTTCGAGCAAGCGAACGGCGGCACTCTGTTTCTCGATGAAATCGGTGACATGCCGGCGGAAACTCAGACTCGACTTTTGCGCGTACTCTCCGATGGCGAGTTCTATCGAGTCGGTGGGCACACGCCTATTAAAGTCGATGTACGCATCATCGCTGCCACTCACCAGAATCTTGAAGTACTCGTATCCAAACACTTGTTCCGTGAGGACCTTTTCCATCGGTTGAATGTGATACGGATTCACATACCTAGACTGCGTGACAGACGCGAGGACATACCGAGACTGGCTCAACACTTCCTTGCGAAAGCAGCGGATGAACTAGAAACAGAACCAAAAGTACTGCGACCAGAGACTGAGAAATATCTTACCGGATTAAACTGGCCGGGCAATGTGCGCCAACTGGAGAATTTCTGTCGCTGGATTACAGTGATGGCGTCAAGTCGGGAAGTACATGTGGATGATTTGCCACCGGAGCTACTCGAAACACAGGCTCAAAGCAGCAGTTCAGGAAGCTGGTCACAGTTACTCTACAACTGGGCAGATCAGGAACTGAATCTTGGTCACACGGAAATCCTGAATCAGGCAACGCCGATTTTTGAACGCACAATGATAGAGGTGGCGTTGAAACACACGGCAGGCAGGCGACGCGATGCTGCTCTGTTGCTAGGCTGGGGTCGCAACACCCTGACCCGAAAGATCAAGGAGTTACAGATTGAAGGTGAGGCCGACGACGATTAAAATCGTGACTGAAGGCCCCCCCGCCTTTACCCGTCAATCACCCAAAAGACTTCTAACTTGTTGCATATAGTTTTATTTCAGCCCGAAATTCCCCCAAATACCGGCAACGTAATTCGCCTTGCCGCCAATACGGGAACGCACCTCCATTTGGTAAAGCCACTAGGATTCTCGCTGGACGACAAACAAGTACGAAGAGCGGGACTCGATTATCACGAAATCGAAAGGATCAGCGTCCACGAATCCTGGGATGCATTTCTGGCCTTAAAACTTGGCGGAAAAATATATGCGCTGAGTACTAAGGGTCGTACTAACTATGCCAATGCAACGTTCTGCAAAGGCGATATCCTGTTGTTTGGCCCCGAAACTCGCGGTTTGCCCGAAGAAATGCGAAACGCCCTGCCCCAAGATCAAGTGCTGAGAATACCAATGCGCGCCAACAGCCGTAGTTTGAATCTATCCAATACTGTGGCTATTGTCGTTTATGAGGCTCTACGGCAACTGGATTTCGAAATGGAGGGGTAAATGGAACGAGGACCGGAGCCTCAACGTAATCGTCCTGGCCCCGGTTGACTATCAAAACTCTGTCTGAATCAGTTAACCGCTTCGTTCGCTTCTGGTGCTGCTTTGCCAGCGTCTTCTGCCTGTTTCTGCTTTGATTGCAGGTACAACGCATCAAAGTTCACGGGAGCAAGGTTGACGGGCGGGAAGCTGCCTTTCACGACCAGACCATCGATTGCTTCGCGAGCGTAAGGGAACAGAATATTTGGACACACTGCTGCAAGGACGTGTTCCAAGTCATTGTCCGCAAGACCTGTGCAGGCAAAGATACCTGCCTGATGAACTTCAGCCACGAATGCTGCATTTTCTTCCTGCTTGGCCTCTACTGTAATGGTCAACACCACCTCGAACATGCCGTCGGCGATTCGCGCACTCTTGCTGTTCAAACTGAAATTGATTTTGGGAGCCCACTGCCCCTGGAAAATTCCCGGACTGCGTGGAGACTCGAAAGAGGCGTCTTTCAAATAAATGCGCTGCAAGGCGAAGGCTGGCGCAGCTGCTTTTTCCTGCCCGTTTGCGGCACCGGCTTCAGGTGCAACACTGTTGTTTTGTTCTGAGTTGTTTTCTGCCATTTCCATTCCTGCGTCGGTTTCAATTATTGAAACTGTTGTTGTTAAAATTTGTCGTTAAAATTTATTGTTAAAAATCGCCTTATATAATAGGCACTTACTTCTTCTGTACCAATGGCAGACTTTGAGCCCGCCATTCTGTCATGCCGCCACTAAGTCGCAACACTTGCGCAAACCCTGCGCTCTTGAGCACCTTCACCGCATCGGCCGAATGTTGCCCGAGACGACACGCCACGATGACCGGATCTGCTTTGAACTTCTCTAGTTCCGTGACACGTGTACCCAACTTGTTCAGGGGAATGTGGATCGCGTCCACGACATGCCCTGCATCAAAATCTTTCTTGTCCCGGATATCCAGAAATATGGCATTGGAACGGTTAATCAGCATAACTGCCTGCTGGGCGCTTACCGATGCCCCAGCGGTACGATTGCGGTGTAGTACCAAGGCAACAACCAATGCCACCCAAAGTGTCGATAAAATCCAGTGATTTCCAACAAATTCAATAAATTGCGCCATGATTCAGTCAGCTCTCCACTGCGCTGAACAGCGCCGGCTAGAATTCAGTAGAAGTACAGTGATGGGGCCAATCAGAACAAACACAAGTCCTGCAAGACAACACACTGCAAAAAAGGTGAGCAGTATACACGCCAATCCCCCCTGAAAGAAGGTTTGCCAGGGCAATCGTCAAGGCGCCTTCAGTCTCGCTATAAGAAGTGGTTTCCGCGATAATAAACGCCATTTGTTAAAACCTTACGGTATCGGGAACCCTCAACGCCATGACTTCTACACCATCCTCTTCAGCAAAGAAAACCGCTCTATTATTGATTCTTGATGGCTGGGGCTATCGCGAAGAAACCGAACACAATGCCATTGCTGCGGCACAGACGCCGGTATGGGATAGCCTTTGGCAGGATTGTCCGCACACCCTGATTACCACTTCCGGCACTGCCGTGGGCTTGCCCGTTGGTCAAATGGGAAATTCCGAAGTGGGCCATATGAACCTTGGTGCCGGACGCGTTGTTTACCAGAATCTGACTCGCATCAACAAGGCCATTGAAGATGGCACTTTCTATCAAAACGAAACATTGGTGGACGCCGTCGACAAAGCCATTCTCGCGGATAAAGCCGTGCACATTCTCGGCCTGATCTCACCCGGGGGCATACACAGCCACGAAGACCAAATTCTCGCCATGATTGATCTAGCCGCCCAGCGCGGCGCCAAACGTATTTATGTGCATGCATTCCTCGATGGTCGCGATACGCCGCCTCGGAGTGCATTGGAATCGCTGCACAAAACCGAAGCAAAATTGCAGGAAAAAGACTGCGGCCACATCGTTTCAATTGTTGGTCGCTACTTCGCCATGGATCGCGACAATCGTTGGGATCGCGTGGAAACAGCTTATAGTCTTCTGACTTCCGGCATCGCCGAGTTCAGTGCTGCCACTGCAGAAGAGGCACTCAAAGCTGCCTATACGCGCGGCGAAGACGATGAGTTTGTGAAAGCGACTGCTATTGCGCCAAAAGGCGAATCTCCGATCCGAATAGAGGACGGCGACAGCGTCATTTACATGAATTTCCGCTCTGATCGTGCCCGCCAACTGACCCGAGCGTTCACCGATCCGGCCTTCAGCGGCTTTGTTCGCAAGAGCAGACCCGCGTTGGGCGCCTTCGTCTGTCTGACCGAATACGCCGCAGATATTGATGCACCATGCGCCTATCCACCCCAGCCAATGGACAACGTGCTGGGCGAATACCTTGAGCGTCTGAACAAGACCCAACTACGCATCGCGGAAACGGAGAAGTACGCCCACGTTACCTTCTTTTTCAGTGGCGGCAGAGAGGAGCCCTTTGTTGGCGAAACCCGCGAGCTCATCCCCTCGCCACAGGTCGCCACCTACGATCTCCAGCCTGAAATGAGCGCCGTGGAAGTCACTGACAAGCTGGTAGACGCCATTCGCTCCGGCGCCTA
>JBBSPQ010000131.1:0-6171 GCA_038258585.1 Pseudomonadales bacterium | reverse complement strand
TCACTTCACTGAGGTAGCGACGGTAGCGACGGTTGCCATTGAACAGAACGTCAAGGCTGCGATCGGGGGCATACCAATAACGCTTGGCATAGTGCCAACGGCCAGGACTGAAGAAAGAGATAGGCGCATACGAGACGGCGACGGTAGTGATGTCTCGCGGCTTTATCTTGGCGGAACGAATACAGAACAGCGCTGACTCGCGCGGCATGCAGCCTTTGGCGTGTTTACGCCTGACCAGACGTTCTTCTTCCACTGCGGCGACGAGTTCACCGTCTACAAACAGGGCAGCGGCGGCGTCATGTCCGAGTGCACCTGAGAGCCCCAACGTAATCAGAGACATTATGTACCTTTACTGTCTTGTGCAGTGTCTGTTAGCAAATGATCGATCATTGCATGGACATGCGCCTGTTTTTCGGGATGTCCTTTCCAGTTATCGGCAAAGCGTTGTAAATCTTTTCTGAATGCCGGGGTGAAACGACGGTTGTCTGATTCCTGCCGCATCGCGTCCAGATCCAACACGGTAAGCTGCTGTTCCGTGCTGATGAAATTGCTGGCCTTCATGTCGCCGTGAACAATCCCGTACTCCTGCATCAGCAGAAAGAGACTTTTGAACTGTTCCAGAGCAGTACTCCAAGCGGGCGAGTTTATAGGCTCTTTTCCCAGAAAACGCAAGGAATCCTCGCCTTCTACATACTCGCACAGAAAGTAGGCTTCTCGACGAAGCATGCCGATTCGACGCTCCATCATGAGCAAAGGCATGGGCGTACCTACTCCGAACATTTCCAGCATGTGGGCGTTGCGCCACGATACCCACGCTCGACTGGGACGGAACAAACGTCTCAACCCGTGCCAGAAACTCTTGATGTTGTAGCGCTTAATAACACACCGACGACCATCCAGCCTGATAACAGTCACAGTCGATGAATTCCCTCTTTTCAAAAAATCTCCCGCTTCAATACACAAATCGGGGCCAGCGATCAGCCGCTGCAACGCAGGAGATTCCAGATCGCGACGGTAAACCACAAATCGGTCCCATGCGCTAATACAAGTATGCGCACTGGTCGAGCGATAGAGTTTATCAGTCACTACTTTCAATCTGAGCAGGCGTTTCTTGCGCAGCAACGCGGCGAACAAGCCCAGATCAGCACTTATATCAGCATGGGGTCTCAGGGCGCGATAGTACTCATATAAAGCGGGTACGAGCGCATCGTTGATTGCTGGAAACTGGGCAAAAAACAGGGCAAGATTTTGTAATGCCTTGACACTCTCAACGCCACCCTGCTCCACACTAACACTTCCGTGCCCATCCCCAGAAGCCTCTACGGCTGCAGCATCAAGCAGAAACAGTGAATCGTTCTGCAACAGAAAATTGTTGAGGTGAATATCTTTTTGTAACAGCCCTCTGGAATGACAGAGCGCGATAAGATCCACCACTCTTTGCAGAAAAATCTCGCGTTGAGCAGGCGCGCTTTCCTGCCAACATTTTTCTACACTCACGCTATCTGCCAGATACTCCATGAGTACGACGCCGGTCCCTCCATCCTTGCTGGTTCCGAAACCCAGCAACGCAGGCGTTGGAACACCTGCCCTCATGACAAGCTCGATGCCCCGCGTTTCTCGCTCCAGATGTTGCTGCCAGCGGCCGCGAGAAAAGAACAATTTGGCCACGACCATCTGATTGCGCCAACGCGCGAGAGCCACGAGTCTTCTCTCAGGAAGCACCCGAAACAGGGTCAGCAATTCCAATGGTTCACTGGCTGCCGCATTCTCCAGAACTATATCCAGTGTCGCAGGCAACTCCAGTTCGCGACCGCTGGATAGCAAATTTCTGGTATCGATTTTCTGTGTTATCGCGTCGGTCATGTCGACACTTGCTGATTGATTTTCTTGTCCAGCGCCATCGCCTTGTTATGCACCTGAAGCCAGAAGTTTTTGTCTTCGCTCAGTGTCTGGCGCAATGGTTTGCCACTGTATATTCGTGCAAAACGGAAAAAATCCTGACGAGTCAAGCCAACGTGCAGAGCTGAGAAATACAATCCGGCCACGTCTTTAATAATCCAGCGACTCGGCAATTTTTTGCGGATGAGCGCCCTGTGCAAATCGATCAAAGATAATTTCGGCTCCATCATTCGATCAGCTTCAAAGTGCTCTCGTTCGTGCAATAGAAAATGGCAGAGGTAAAAATCGCGATGACACATGCCAGCGCCGTGCATCGTTCTGCTGGTGACAGCCAGAGATTTAAGCAATCTCAGTTTGCGCGAAAACAAGGGCCTTTCCTGCGCCCAACGCGCGCAGTAATCTTCAAGACTGATCGTATTCTCCAGTGATTCAGTCAATATGAATGAGCGCCGCGACGCCGGGTTCAGACCCCGACTGCCAAAACCAACGGCAGTCATTGTTTGCACACCCAGATCCTGTAGGCGCCTGATGGCACACCATTCGTTGCCGGCACCCAGAACAGGCTGTTTCAGGTTAAGCAGATTCTTGAATATTTCGCCCCAACCCACGCCGTGGTGAATCTTGGCGAAGTAGTAGTTGTTTTCAAACTCAAACTTTAGAGTGCGCCGCGACTTGACGTTGCGATAGACCGTGCCTTCGAGTAGTTCCACCTGAGCGAACACATCAGTGCCTTCCCAGGCGCGAGCGAAATCATCTCGCAGTGTGAGTATCACCTTGTCTCTCCTGCCGCCGCACTGCCTGGTATCAACGTTGCGATCATCTCAGCGACTCGCTCCGGCATGCTGTAGAGGTCATGGGTCTGGCCGTAGCGTATGCCGTTGCGGCTCCAGACCGGACGCTCGTCGGAGGTCATCATATTGGCAAGGCGTCGATTGAGATCTTCCTGACTGAAGGGGGATGGACATACCTGCCCGGACTCAGCCTTCTCAATATGAAACGCGTAGCCACAAGTATCTGTCGTCAGCACGGGCAGCCCGGCAATTGTGGCCTCCAACAGAACGTAGCCGGCGCTCTCGCTATAAGCGGGATGCAGTAACAGATCTGCTCCCATCAGAAAACGCGGCACATCGTCGCGGCCACCGAGAAACAAGCAGTTGTGAGCAATACCCAGGCGCTTGGCAAGACGCTGAAATCGACCTGGCTTATCCTGACCTACAATCAGGAAACGTACAGTGTTTCGCAGTTGATCCGGCAATGCCGCGATGGCGTTCAATGAGCGATCCAGACCTTTGATTACAAAGCCTGAACCTATCTGTACGATGACGTTATGCTGATTGGCGAATCCAAACTCTTCCCGAAACTGTGCGCGAATTTCTGCGGCGTTCTCCGGCGGCATTCGATCGCGGGCGATACCCGGAGGAATGTCATAGAGACGAGGCAGGCAGCCGGGGTAATGTTTGGCGAACTGAGCTCTTTGCAACGGAGACAACAACAAAACCTGTGTCTTAGATCCTTCATCGAACACCGCTTTCTCGTAAGCTGCAAAATGGCGGTAGCGCGCCGTGTATCGGTAATAGAATCCACGTGCCTTAAGTGCGCGTTCGGCAAAGCAGGGATCCGCTGCATAATAGACATCGAGCCCCGGCATCTTGTTGAAACCGACCACACCGTCTACCGGACTTTTACGCAGAAGCTCTGACACTGCAGCAGTGAATCGCTGGTAGAGTATCGGACGTCGCCACGCCCGCACTGGCACGATGACAATCTCGACACCTTCGGGTTTCTCGCCGACCCATTTCATCGTATACACCGTGATGTTGTTGCCCCGAGCAATCCATTCCTTAACGACACGCAGGAAGTCGCGCTGCTGACCGCCATAAGGAAAATAGGTGTAAATGAGAAAGGCAAGCGTCACGGGAGCACCACGTTATGGTTTTTCTCGCTCATTAATTGTTCGAGTCGTATCAGTACCTGCCGCGGTGGAAATGAACTGAAACATGGCGGTATCACATTTAGCGATTGCCCGTCAGCCATATCTGCGATTGCCGGCCCGGTATATCCACAGACTTTGCTCATACAGGGAGCACAATCGAGACGTGACGTCAGACGCGCCTGATATTTGCCGAATGTCCCCGACAGAATCGGATTAGTGGGACCATAGAGTGACAACGTAGGCGTATTCAATGCGGCGGCGAGATGTCCCAGCCCCGTGTCTACGGCGACGACTCCCTCCGCCATGGCGATCTGTCTGGCCATGCCCGTCAGCGTTTGTTTTTCCAGTATGCTGACACCGCTGATTCCCGCTGCGATTGCTTCTGCACGCTTGCGTTCGACGTCGTTTCCCCACGGCAGTCTTATGGTATAACCGCGTGCTGTCGCCAGTTTGGCCAACTCACGCCAGTAGCGTTCGGGCCAATGTTTAGTCGCCCAAGTAGTGCCGTGCAGAAAAATCAGTCTTCCCGGCTCCGGCTTCTCATCGTTGATACCGATGCGCGAAAGGTCCAGACCGTAATCCACGTTGCTCAATTCTGAAGAGATGAGCGAATAATTCAGCGCTCGTGAAAACAGCTCACGCACTCGTTGCACCGCGTGTTCGTCGCGTGGCACAGAAAAGACTTTATTGTAAAAAAGAGTGGCGAGCGGCTCTTTGATAGTGCTGTTGCTCAGACCGGCAGTCAGCCCTCTGGCCAGTCGGCTGATCATGCCGCTCTTGATCAGACCTTGAGCATCAATCACCAGATCGTAATGTTCACGCTTGAGGTTTTTTCTGAAGTCGGCGAACTGACCATTGCGCAGAGTGCCAATAATATCTTTGCGCCAGCGACGAAGTGCCACAGGAATTACGCGCTCCACGGCAGGATGCCAGGACGGCACTTCAACGAAATTTTCTTCCACTACCCAATCGAATTGCAGCCGTCGGTTGGCGTTCTTCGCATCGGTGACCGCAGGCAGAGTGTGGATGATGTCACCCAGAGAAGAAACTTTGACGATAAGGACTCGCAAGGTTAGTCGCGCTCCCCGGTTGGTTGGTCAGCGTCAGTTTTGGTGAATTCGACTGTCGTGAATTCAGTTGTCTTGGATGCAGTCATGGGTTCGTTCGGTTCCCGTTTTTCTGTTCGAGTGTAGTCGCGATATTGTTTGCACCTGCCAGCACACGGTCGAGAGCTGTCAGGGCCATTGACGGCGGCAAGTCCACGAGACAGCGCTTGTGCTTGAGCGGACAGGTGCGCTCGAAACAGGGACGACAGGCAATATCGATAGACAGCAATTGTACGTGATCTGTCAGTGGAGGGGTGAAATCTGCGGAAGTAGAACCATACAGCGCCACAATGGGACGGGCCAGAGCGGCGGCCACATGCATGAGGCCGGAGTCATTGCTCACCACAGCCTTGGCGACAGACATCAGATCGATGGCCTGCGCCAATGAGGTTTTGCCAGTAAGGTCGTGGTAATGAGCCTGAGAATCCAGCTCCAGCGTACCCTTTATCTGTGCTGACACTTCGCTGTCTTTCGCCGAGCCCAGCGCCCAGACCTGCCAGCCTTCTTGAATTTTCTGTTGGGCAAGGCTGGCATAATGTTCCGCCGGCCATTGTTTGGAGTCACCAAACTCGGCCCCTGGGCAGATGACCAGAATCGGTCCCTTTTGCGCCTGCAAATTCATCGCCTGCAAGGCCACGTCTACTGACAAGAGGTCAGTCACCAATTTCGGTCTGGGGAGAGGATTTGGCAAAGGCGCGCCGGGCGCCAGACCCAGCGCCACGAACCGTTGCACCATCAAAGGCAGTGCTGCTTTGTCGAGAGTTCGAACATCATTAAGCAACATGCTCCGCGCCTCGCCGCGCCAACCTGTGCGAAGCGGACTACGGACAAACAACGTCAGCAACCCGGATTTGAAGGAGTTGGGGAGAACGATGACCTGAGTGTAGTGCTCTTTGCGCAGCGAATGGCCAAGGCGGTAGCGTCCAACAATATTGAACTCGCCATGTTGAAACGGCAGATCAATGGCACGTCGCACTTCAGGCATACGTTCCAGCAATGGTCGGCTCCAAGCCGGAGCCAGCACGTCAATAATAGCGTCATCGCCAGTTGCACGGGCTTGGGCCTGCAGCGTCATGAACAAGGCCTGCGCCATCACCATGTCGCCGACCCAGGATGGTCCAACTATCAATATCTTTTGTGTCATTCGATTTTCTTAATGCGTGCGTTTCTTAGTGCGTGCGGTTTTTATGTGTGCGTTTGGGTCTGGTTGAAGATCGCGTCCCAGACGCGGTT
>JBBSPQ010000130.1:0-6176 GCA_038258585.1 Pseudomonadales bacterium | reverse complement strand
TCCATATTGGGTGGTCGGCGCGATGGTCGGCAGAGGAACAACTGCGAATCGCGGTGGCTCACGACATTACCGAGCGCAAACAGGCTGAGCTAAAGCAACAGGCGCTATATAATATTTCAGAAGCCGCTCAATCTGCTGATGATTTGGGGACTCTATTTCAGGAAATTCACCGCATCATCGGAGATCTGCTACCCGCCACCAATTTCTTTGTGGCGCTTTATGATGACGAAACTGAATCGCTGAGTTTTCCCTATTTCGTAGACGAACAGGATGAACAGCCCGAATCCAGACCAATGGACTCAGGTACATTAAGTGCGGAAGTGATCCGTAGCGGACGTCCGATCCTGCTGACCCCAGACACCAGAATCACTGTTAGTCCAGATCATACTCAGGTTATTGGCACCGACTCTCTGGATTGGCTCGGGGTTCCCCTCAAAGCGCATAACCGCATTATTGGTGCCCTAGTCGTGCAATCTTACAATGGCGACTTTCGCTACACTGAACAGGATCAAGAATTACTTCAGTTTGTTTCCACTCAGGTCGCATCCGCCATTCTTCGCACCCAGCTCCACGAGCGACTGCGATATGCCGCAGGGCACGACCCTCTCACAGGACTGGCCAATCGAGGCCTGTTTCAAGACAGACTTGAAGGGGTGCTGGCCAGAGTGCGCCGGGAACATGCCCGCTTCGCACTGCTGTACATTGATCTAGACAGATTCAAAAAAGTGAACGACGACTATGGCCACGCAACAGGCGATTTGTTGCTACAAGAAGTGGCAACGCGTCTAAGAGTGTGCATTCGGGAGTCCGATACCGTTGCCAGAGTCGGTGGCGACGAGTTTGTCGTCCTGCTCGATACAATTCTCTTACCTCTGCATGCCGTGAGCGTTTCGAGAAAAATAAACCAAGCTTTAGGCGAACCATTTTTTATCGAAAGTAAGCGTCTGCAAATTTCATCGAGTATTGGGGTCTCTGTATACCCGGAAGATGGCGATGATGAGAAAGAGCTGATGCGACACGCGGACGAAGCGATGTATTACTTCAAAAAACAGCAAGCTTAACGGTTCAATGTGTAGTAGCCGTTTAAGGGGCAATAGCCGGCCAATCGGCAACAGCACTTTAACCAGTAATAGTTGAGTTTCCTGTTAAGTCAGAAAAATCTTTCCCTCTTTCGGCCCATCTCGGACAGCACGACATCTAGTCCACATCCTCTGCGAATTCCGCACTGTTGATAGCGCCACCGGCCACGAGCAGATCATGAATTGTAGAAGCTTATTTCATGAGGGTAATATAGCCTTCGTTTCGCCGTATCATCTTCAGGAAACCACAAACGGTGAAATGGGAGCAACCACCCGCACAGTTATCATACCCAATGCACAGCGCACCGGATTCTAAAGCCATGACTGACTACATTCTAGCGTTCGATCAAGGCACAACCAGCAGTAGAGCGATTATCTTCGACGAAGAAGGGAAAAAACTGGGAGTCGGTCAAGAGGAGTTTGCCCAGCATTTTCCGCAGGACGGTTGGGTCGAACACGAACCCGAAGATCTTTGGCTGAGCTCTTTGCGCAGCTATCAGGCTGCGCTAAAACAGGCCGGAATCGCAGCCAATTCCATTCGTGCGATTGGAATCACGAATCAAAGAGAGACGACACTGGTCTGGAATAGAAAGACAGGACAAGCCATTTACCGGGCAATCGTCTGGCAGGACAGACGCACGAGCGCCTGGTGTCAAGAGATCGGAGAGCAACTGGCGCGCGAACAACGCATCGATATCATTCAGGCTAAAACAGGCTTGCTGCTTGATCCCTACTTCTCCGCCAGCAAAGTGCGCTGGATTCTCGATAACGTTGAAGGTGCTCACGTGGCCGCAGAGGCAGGCGAACTGGCTTTTGGGACGGTAGACACATTCCTGCTCTGGAAATTGACAGGCGGGCGCAGCTATTTCACGGATGCGACGAATGCCTCACGCACACTGATGTTCAATATTCACGACCAGTGCTGGGACAAAGATCTGCTGGAACTATTCGGTATCCCAGCTTCCATGCTGCCGGAAGTCCTCGACAGCGCTGCTGACTTTGGGAGCACCGATTCTGAAATCGTGGGGGCCTCAATACCGATCGCAGGCATTTTAGGCGACCAACAGGCCGCAGCATTCGGACAATGCTGCTTTACCCAAGGCATGGCCAAAAGCACTTATGGCACTGGATGCTTCTTATTGCTCAATACCGGCGACACGCCACTGAAATCAGAAAATCGACTTTTAACGACTGTGGCCTATCGATTGAAGGGAAAAGTAACCTATGCACTTGAGGGCAGCATTTTCATGGCGGGTGCGACCATGCAATGGCTTCGCGATGGCCTCAAGTTCTTCCATGACGCCTCCGAAACGGAGAAGCTCGCGGAACAGACAGACAAGGATATGCATGTGATTTTCGTGCCTGCATTTACTGGTCTCGGCGCGCCGTACTGGGATGCCGATGCTAGAGGCGCAATCTTCGGTCTGACTCGCGACACGGGCATCAAGGAATTAGTGACTGCAGCATTGTTGTCTGTTTGCTATCAGACCCGTGACTTACAGAAGGCAATGGAGGCCGATGGCGAGCGCCCTGACACCCTGAGAGTCGATGGCGGTATGGCAAAGAATGACTTCGTTCTCCAGAACCTCGCCGACCTTCTCGGCTGCCGGGTGGATCGCCCCCATATTACCGAGACCACTGCGCTTGGCGTGGCCTATCTGGCTGGTTTGCAATGTGGCATCTACGACTCTCTCGACCACATTTCCCAGCAATGGCGGCTCGAACGGTCCTTCTCTCCGATGAAAGACAAATCCTGGCGCGACGAACGTTATGCAGTCTGGCAGGATGCTATTAATCGCACTCGCAGTAACTTGAATGGCAAATCGACATGTTAAGAGTGCATCTGATTCGTCATGGAGAGACCAACTGGAACAAAGAAAAAAGGGTTCAAGGGCATAGTGAATCCACACTTACACCGCAAGGCAAGGAGCAGGCTGTAAAGTTGAGTGCATCATTGCAAAAGCATCGCATTAACAAGATCTATTGCAGCAGCAGCGTCCGCACCCGGGAAACCGCAGCTATCCTGTTTGCAGGCGCCACGCTGAACATGGAGTTTCGCGATGACTTGCGGGAGATTCATCTCGGAGCGTGGGAAGGCTCCCTACAGGCAGAGATAAAAGTGCGCGACCCAGAGAGATTTGCACATTTTTGGACTCAGCCCGAACGCTTCAACCTTACCGGCGCCGAATCCTTTCAGGACGTTCAGACCCGCGGGGTAAACGCTTTCAGGGAAATCCTGCGAACTCAGGATGTAAAGGAAATTGCCATCGTTAGCCATGGGGTGGTTATTAAATCCATAATGTGCCATCTGGAAGGGCGTCCACTGGAAAGATTGTGGGAACCGCCTGTCATGCATAATTGCGCTCACAGCATTGTCGAGATACATCCCGGTGCAACGCCGGAGGACACAATTGTTCATATCAGGCAATATGCGGACATTGTGCAATGAGAATAGATACAGGCGGGTCTTGTGGACGCCTGACCATAACAAATCAAAAACAAAGGGTAACTCACCATGAATGCTTCTTCCGAAAGCGAAATCAGCACCAACTCAAAGGCCGGGACCGTCCTGACTACAGCATCTGTACTCATGCTCGCCATAGGAATTGGCCTTGGGCTGTACGCGCTGTTTGCCTCGCTAGGCGTCTGGTTCGGTATGTGGACCTTTAGAGAAGGCTTCGACATGCTACGCAAGGTCAACGCCAGTGCTGACTGGCTGGCATGGATTGGCCTCATAGTAACCGTTGTCGTGTTTTTCTTCTCGCGGCGAATTGCTCCTAGAAAAACTGCCCGCCTGACCACATTCGCAGCAATAGGTACCGTGGCGGCCATTCTGGCCTACGTGGTTCCGGAAAGTTACCGGGCAGCGGAAGGAACGCCGGCCATTCACGATATTGCCACCGATACGGTCAATCCACTCGACTATGTTGCGATCGCTCCTTTACGGGTCGACGCGGCAAATACAATGGTCTACGGTGGTTCCCCGAACATGACTCATGAGCGTTTGGCGCAGCTTCAAACAGAAGCCTACCCTGACATCGTGCCGCAGATATATCAGGAGCCAAAGGACGTTGTATTCGCAAGAGCCTTGGCCGTGGTGGAGGATCTCGGCTGGGATCTGGTGGCACAAGTGCCGCAGGAAGGACGCATTGAAGCAACCGACACCACATTCTGGTTTCGATTCAAGGATGACGTCATTATCGTAATCACGGAATCAGCCGATGGCAGCGTGCTTAATGCGCGGTCACTATCGAGAGTAGGCGGCAGTGACATCGGCAAGAATGCAGCTCGTCTGCGCGACTTTTTCGCCAGAATGCGCTGATCACAGTAAGCTTGGAATCTGCCCCCACCATGATCCACCATTATTGAGGGGCAGCGTCCGAGCGCGTCAACTCTGTATGCACCTTGCGTCGATAGTGATTAAGTTGTTTGATAAACCAGCGCTGCAGCGGCGGAATGTCTGTCGCCAGCAGAGCAAGGCCAAGCGGAACCATCCAGAACCCCAGCACTGGCAGAAAACCCATCACCCCACCGGCAATGATCACGAGTCCAAGAATTCCTCTAAAGACGGGAGGCAAGTAGCGCTTCCCTCCTTTTAGACAGCGATAGGAAAGGACAATGACGCGTCGTTTGTTTCTAGTCTTCACTTGCCTGATTGCTCCATTACCTTCCCGCCCAATATCCATCAACACGGAATGTGTCGCCTCGCACCTCTATGCTATGCTTGCGGCCTATTAATTCAGTAGCGTCATCAGGTTGCAACGTGCCCGCCTCTTTTTTCCCAACACTGTCACGATCTCGACAAATGCTTGTGTTCATCGCCATCGCATTGTGCGTTTTGGCTGTATCGCAAATCGGTAGCTATTGGGTTCATCGAACGATCCCAATCGGCAGCACAGTTGAGTGGAGTTCGCTCATCTACTTCACTCATATTCGTAATATGGGGGGAGTGTTCGGAATGTTTCAGGGCAGAGGCTGGGTATTTGCCTTATTCAGTGTTGCCTTGATTGGCGGATTGGTGATTTATCTGCTGCGCGGCAAAGAGGTGAGAACCTACGAGTACGTCTGTTTCGGATTCATTGCTGGGGGTGGCGGCAGTAACATTCTGGACAGGCTGGTGTATGGCAGTGTGATAGATTTCATCCACGTCCAGCACATCCCCTACTGGCACTACATCTTCAATACCGCAGATGTGATGGTTCACGTCGGACTATGGCCAATGCTGTATTTCAGTCTGTTCAGACAGCCCGACTCCGCTAAACAGTTAAGCTAGCGATTCACAGTGTCAGGTTTTGGCGGAATAATAGCGATTGGCTGCAATCAACGCCTGCCCTGCATTAATATTTGCGCCCATCCGCAGCAGCACATCCTCAAGGGCAGACAGGCACAGCAGCACGTTCTTCTGATTGCTGGCAAAACCCATGAGGCCGATCCGCCAGACTTTCCCTGCCAGACTGCCAAGTCCTGCCCCGATCTCCAGCCCATAGTCAGTCAGAAGCGTAGTCCGAACAGCCGATTCATCAATTCCTGCAGGTACAGTGACGGCATTGAGCTGCGGGAGCCTATATTCCGGTGCCACAACGAAACCCAGCCCCATTGCTTCAATACCGGCTGCAAATGCGTTGTGATGCTTATGATGTCGCTGCCACGCCTTGTCCAAACCTTCTTCGGCAAGTGCGACCAGCGCCTCATGAAGGCCATACAGTGCATTGATAGGGGCAGTGTGGTGGTAACTACGTTTAGCCGCCCCGCCCCAGTAGTCTATGATCAGGTTCATGTCTAGAAACCAACTCTGTACTTTAGTGCTGCGCGACCTGATCACGTTGACTGCTTTCTGACTGAAACTGACAGGAGACAAGCCGGGAACGCAAGATAGACATTTCTGCGATCCAGAGTAGATTGCGTCAATTCCCCAGCCATCGACGTCCAGCTCGATGCCCCCGAGAGAAGTCACTGCATCCACCAAAGACAGGCTGTCATGCTCCGCCGCCAAAGCACACAGACTCTTGCCATCACTTCTAACGCCGGTGGAAGTCTCCGCGTGCACAAATGCCAGCAATTTGGCATCGGGATGGGCTTTTAGTGCCTCTTCCACTT
>JBBSPQ010000129.1:0-6178 GCA_038258585.1 Pseudomonadales bacterium | reverse complement strand
GCATTGACTAAGCGACTATTCTCAAGTGAAGGGATCTTCGGTAAGGCGCTGTCCTGGAAAGTCACGAGCCTAATCTCACTACTTACGCCCATGGCATTCAGAAATTGTGTTTGCTTGTCATTGACCAGTAACACCAAACGGTGTCCCCGCGCCGTCATATGTTTGGCCTCACGCGTAAAAAAATCTACTGCAGACTGGTCGATATGAGTGGTGTACTGCAGATCTACAGTCAAGTCTTCGTCAGCATGGCGACGAAACTCTTCCGTCAGGTGCGACACCGACGCATAGAACAGCGCCCCCTTGATCTTCAAGACCTTTCCCGACGGTTCTTTTTCCAGCTTAAGCTCCAACTGGCTGATACGCAGCATGAAGACGCTAACTGACAAGAGCACGGCGGCAAGCACGCCCGTCGCCAGTCCGAAAAACATGATGCTGGCAAAAGTCGCGAGGTAAATGACCAACTCCGAACGCACCTTTGCATAGTGTTTGATGTCACGCCACTTGATCATGTCGGCACCCACAATGAATAACGTGCCCGCCATGGCTGCCATTGGCATATAAGTAAGTATGGGGCCCAACATGATGATGAGCAGCAACACAAAGCAGGCAGCAGCGACGCCCGAGAGGGGCGTACTGCCACCTAGGCTCTGATTAGCCTTGGTACGATTGAAACTGCCAGCCCCGGCGAAGCTGGAGAAAAAGGGAGCGAGAAAATTAGCGAGACCCTGCGCGTACACTTCCTTGTCGAGGTTTATTTGCTGGTCGGTTTCCATTTTCAGTTCGCGCACTATGACGAGGGACTGCGCCAAGCCGATGAAAGCAATGGTGATGGCATAGGGAATTAACATGGTGCTCATCATCAGATATTCAATGTTGACTGTGGGCACCTTGAAAGGCAGCCACTCTAGCGGCATCCGTCCTAGATACTCCAGCTCGGTGACCGGCTGGGGCCAGATGAAGGCAATAATGAGTCCGCATAGATAGCCGGCACAGACGGCAATCACTAGGAAATAGCGCGAGGAGTAGCGGCGCGCGAGATAGCCCGCTGCGATCGTGACGAGCCCAATCGCCAGGCTGTATGGGCTGATTAGATCAACCGCGTCTCTACCAATCACATAGAGCTTCTCGTAGAAGAAAGTCGTCGTAAACGTAGAAAGATCTAGAATGCTGTCGAGCGAGGTCATGACTATAAGAAATCCGGCTCCCGCGGAAATGCCCGAAATAGCAGCCGGCGAAAGATACTGAAAAATTCGCCCGGCCCGCAGTAGCCAGAACAGCAACTGGACCAGCCCGACCATGAGACAGAGTAGAAACACGAAATCGATATAGACCGGGCTGCCCCTGCCAGCCAAGGGCAGCACCGCAGTGCCAATGAGAATTGCCACAGCCGTGTTGGGGCCACTCATCATCGACGATGTACCCATCAGGCTCGCAAACAGAGTCACGAAGATGGCACAGTACAGCCCATACTCCGGCGGCATGCCAGCCAGGTAGGCAAAGGTGATCCCCTGAGGAATGACCAGGATGGCTCCCACGAGGCCCGCGAACAATTCCATGCGCCAGCTGTTCATCCTGTGGCGCCAAGCAAAGGATGGGACCGTTTCCGTGAGAAGTTGCTTGAGCAGAGGGGCGATCAATTAAGTATATCTTCCAGTAACTTCAGGAATTTACTCTGTCCTGGATCAGCGGGCCGCAACTGCAAATTCAGATATGCAGACACATCCAGCGCCTGCTGGTGACTCAAGGAACGCCCATTGCCAAGAGGCATGTTGGCCCAGATGAAACCAGCGGCCTCCTGAATCCGGTTCATGCCCGCGCCGCGATTGTAAGAATGCATGCCCCATACTGGTGGAAAACCACTCACCCCCCCACCCTGTTTACCGTGACAGCTAGAGCATTGCTCAACGTACACCAACCGCCCATTCGCAGGATTGGGGTCATACCCCGTGTCCGGCAGGGTCGGCACACCACGACCTAATGGTTCGACGCCCATCACTTGTCCTTGGGAGAGATAGGTCACGTATGCGGAGAGTGCCTGCACCTCAGGTGCGTCTTCGGGGGGCATAATGCCATCCATACTGTAAAGGAAGCACTCGCGTATACGCAGGCCGATACCATTGCGCTTGCCATTCTTTGCACGCCACTTGGGATACATCCCAGCCACATTCAGAGGCAAGGCATCCTGCTGCGTTCCAGCCTGCAGATGGCAGTTAGTACAGTTGAGGTTGTTGCCCACATAGCGGCTGGCATGCTGCTGGCTCTGAGTGATGATCTCGTAGCCGTAAACCACATTTGAATAATAGTCATCGAGGAAGGGCTCTTGAAGTAGTTGCTCGATACTTGGCTGGTTCTGCTGCGCGTGCCCCGCCAAAGCAATCGCCAGCAATGCAAAAAAAGCAAGAGAATGCGTGAACTTCATAGTCAGTACTTTTGCCATAGGGAATGTAGGGAGACAATGTGTTACTCAAACCTAGTTAATAAGCTACTGTAACTGGCAACGATTGTCGCGTGACAAAATGCCGCAACAGGAAAGTGAGCAAATGTGGGTAACATCCTCTCAATTTTTGCTGGCGCTACAAAATTTACTCTCGCTGGGATCTATCTGCAATATTGAAAGTCGCTCTACCGGTCTGAAATTGACGAACACTTAGGAGTTGTTGCTCTGTCGTTACAAAGCCCCTATCTAATCCAGTTCGCCAAGGCCCGCAATGCCGATGTAGGTCTTGTGGGGGGAAAGAACGCGTCACTCGGCGAAATGATCAGTCAATTAAAGAAAAAAGGTATCCGAGTACTCGACGGTTTTGCCATTACCGCCCATGCGTATTGGACCTTCCTTGAGTACAACGACCTTAAAGAAAAAATTGAGCAAAAAAGCTCGCAAGCCTCAAACGAGATAAAAGTAATCTGGGACAGGTCGGTAAGGCTATACGCGAACTGTTCGTCGCGACCGAGTTTCCGGAGGAAATTAAACAGGAAATATTCGCTACTTATCGAAAACTGAGCAAAGGCAAGCAACGATTTGAGGTCGCCGTGCGCAGCAGCGCGACAGCCGAGGACCTACCGGACGCCAGTTTCGCCGGGCAACAGGAGAGCTTCCTTAATATTAGCGGCGAGGCGTCGCGCATTAACGCCTGTCGTCGGTGCTATGCCTCACTGTTTACAGATCGCGCCATCACGTACCGCGAGAACAATGGCTTTAGACATATGGACGTAGCGTTATCTGTTGGTGTGCAAGAAATGGGGCGCTCGGACAAGGCCGGGGCCGGTGTCATGTTTTCTATCGAGACCGAAACCGGCTTTCCTGACGCGGTCCTGATCAATGCGGCCTAGGGACTAGGGGGGCGGTCGTTCCAAGGCACGGTCTATCCAGACGAATATCGCGTATACAAACCCTTCCTCTCCAATAAGCGCCGTGTGCCGATCATCGAGAAGAACTGCGGGAAAAAGTCCGAAAAAGTCATGTACTCTCGCGATTAAGAGAACGCGATTACCTATCGCCACACTACCAAGAAGGAGCAACACAGCTTCGTGTTGGATGATAACGCTATCCTGCAACTGGCACGCTGGGCCTGCACTATCGAAAGCCATTACGGTCGGCCTATGGATATGGAGTGTGCCAAAGATGGTGTAAGCGGCGCTCTCTATATCGTGCAGGCACGTCCAGAAACAGTGCAGTCCCGTAAGGAGGCGAGGGCTTCACCTAAAGCGGCATCGGCGAGTTTTCCGTCGCGACGCAGAATGTAGGAAAAATCCCAAAAACTCGCACTAAGGTCATGCTCAACCTGGCTAACCCTGCGGCGGCAGTGCGCAAGCAGATCGCCACGCTTACTGCCTCTTACGACGATAAGGAACAATACTTCGTCGACACACTCGCGTACGAAATAGCCAAGCTCGCCGCAGCTTCTTACCCGAACCCGGTGATCCTGAGGATGAGCGACTTCAAGACCAATGAATATGCCAACCTAATTGGCGGCCAGCAGTTCGAACCCAACGAGGCGAATCCGATGATCGGATGACGCGGGGCCAGCTATTATAGCGACGACTACCGCAACGGCTTTGCCCTGGAGTGCCGCTCTGTACGTGAAGTGAGGGAGGAGATTGGCTTTGGAAATGTGATCATCATGATCCCGTTCTGCCGGACGTTGACCGAGGCTGACAAAGTCCTTGAAGAACTGACCCGCAACGGCTTGAAGCGTGGCAAGAACGGTCTCGAGGTCTACGTGATGTGCGAGGTGCCGTCGAATGTGGTTCTCGCCGAACAGTTCGCCTAACGCTTCGATGGCTTCTCTATCGGCAGCAACGACCTGACTCAACTTACTCACGGAATCGATCGCGATTCGGAGCGTCTCTCCAGCATCTTCGATGAAGAAGACGGCGCAGTGATCGCTAGTATCGAGCAAGTCATCAAAAAGGTGCAGGCGGCAGGGCAAAAAATTGGCCTGTGAGGTCAGGCGCCCAGCAATAAACCGGCGTTCGCGCGGCTGCTGGTCAAGGCAGGCATCGATTCCGTCTCCGTAACCCCCGATAGTTTCATCAGTGTAAAACAACACATTGCCAAGGCTGAGCACAACAGTAAATCACGGTAATGCTACACTGCCCTCTTCCACTTCAATTGGATATATAAACACTCATATGAGCGCCCGATTTACACTTGCGCCCGGTACCACTCCCAGCCTTTGCCTAGAGGGAGATTGGACGTTGGAGCACTACGATAGCCTCATGCGAGTCGCGGTGCCATTGCACGAGACAATCACAGCGCTGGACGCAACTAGGCTAACGGCCTTGGACACGGCCGGTGCAACGGTACTAATAGAGTTACTTGGCGCGGATAAATTGGGAGAGCTGACGCCCAACGCCATTGGACTGCCGGACGAGCTTAAAGCATTGCTAGCCGCGGTGGCTCATGCAATGACTGCCCAAGGTAAAAATCCAGTACACGCGAGTTGGCGCGCAGGCGACAGCATTGCCAGTCTCGGCAGCGCTGTGCATAAGGGCTGGCAGCAAGTGCTACAGTTTCTGAATTTTCTAGGGCTGGCGCTAGTGACACTGGGCACTTTACTTCTCAGCCCGCGACGCTGGCGCTTTACCGCCCTGATCGCGCAGATGCACCAGACCGGGCTAAATGCGGTACCTATCGTCGTGCTTCTTAATTTTCTAGTGGGTGCCGTAGTGGCATTTCTCGGCGCCACAGTGCTCAGCGATTTCGGCGCCGCCATCTATACTGTCGACTTGGTGGCCTATGCCTTCATGCGCGAACTCGGTGCTTTGCTGGCCGCAATATTGCTGGCTGGTAGAACCGCCAGTGCATTCACAGCCCAGATTGGGTCCATGAAAATTAATCAGGAGTTAGATGCGATTCAGGTGCTCGGACTCGACGCCGTCGAATTACTCGTGTTGCCGCGCATGGTCGCTCTCCTGATCGTTCTACCCCTACTCACGTTCCTAGCCATCATTGCAGGCATGCTCGGTGGCGCTGTGGTGGCGGTAGCCACACTCGACATCTCTGTAGCTCGATTCATCGGTATTGTGCAGGAGGTGCCACTCAAACACATCATGCTCGGCATGAGTAAGGCACCATTTTTTGCCGTCATGATCGCGCTGATTGGATGCCTAGAGGGATTCAAGGTAGGTGGGAGTGCGCAGTCTGTCGGGGAGCACACCACCAGCAGCGTGGTGCAGTCTATTTTCGTGGTGATTCTTCTTGATGCCGTGTTCGCATTGTTCTTTATGGAAATGGGATGGTAATGGTCGCGTCTAAAACAGAGCCGGTCATTCGAGTAAGCGGTTTGTGCAATCGCTTCGGCAACCATGTCGTGCATGAGAACTTGGACCTCGACGTTTACCAGGGTGAAATTCTGGGCGTGGTGGGCGGCTCTGGTAGTGGAAAGTCAGTGATGTTGCGATCTATCGCAGGATTGCGTAAACCCGATGCGGGTCAGGTGACAATATTGGGCAACAGCTCCGGCATTGCCCGCAACATAGGCGTTCTGTTCCAACGCGGCGCGCTATTCTCGTCGCTGACAGTGCAGGAGAATATCGCGTTGCCCATAATAGAGTTGTTGGGTATTAGTCGACAACGGGCCAATCAGATCGCTGCGATAAAACTCGCGCTGACGGGGTTGCCTGCCAGCGCGGCTGATCTTTATCCGGCCGACCTTTCCGGCGGCATGATCAAGCG
>JBBSPQ010000128.1:0-6199 GCA_038258585.1 Pseudomonadales bacterium | reverse complement strand
CTGCTGACAACTGGAAGTTATTGAAACTCAATATAACCAGCGCACCCCCACTGGCGCTGCTTCCAATCTCGGTCTTACCGCCGTAGCTGCTTACTATATCAGTGACTACAGCTAAACCTATGCCTTGCCCTTGAGCCAGAGTATCGAGCCGCACTCCGCGCTGAAAAACTTTTTCTTGATGACTCTCTGAAATACCAGGACCGTCGTCTTCCACTACAATCTGCAATTGTGGCGGCGTTCCTGAACAAATATTCGTGCTAACCGACAGACTGCTGCGTCCGTATTTATAGGCATTATCCAGAAGATTTCCCATCACTTCCATGAGATCGCGTTCGTCTCCTAGAAAAACCACATGCTCATCAATTCGACTCCGCACATCCATAGCTTTGTCAGCGTACACCTTGTCCAATGCGCGCAAAATTTTGTTGCAGACATCGCTCACTCTGATTCTGCGTGCAAGGGCTGTGCTGCCATTCGATTTGACTGCTCTTTGCAACTGATAACCAACAATCTGGTTCATCCGCTCCAGCTGTTCCCCAACTACACTTATCTGTTCTGCTTCTCCAGAATTGGCCAATTCATTATGGTTGAGCTCTCTGTCGGCGAAACCCTGCATTACACCACCAATCACCGCCAACGGTGTTTTGAGACTGTGAGCGAGGTCTCCCAGAGTCTCGCGATATCGAGATTGTTGTTTGCGCTCGCTCTTAATCAGCAGATTCAAGTTATCTGTCACCGCGCGTAGTTCTTTGGGATACTCTTCACGTAACTCCTCGCTCTCACCTGCCTCAATCCGCTTGAGATCAATCGCCAGTCGCCTCAAAGGTGATAAACTCCAGCGCAAGAGAAGCACTTGCAGCACGAGCAACAAAATGGCGACACCGCCCAACCAAGACCATAGACTGGCGCGAAACTTGTTTATTTCAGCCATCGTCGTGCCGGTCGACTCCATAACAGCAAAGTTATATTGATCTTCGCCGTTCTCCCAAACGACTCCGTAAGCGGCCACAAAATACTCCTCCCCCTCCTCCGTCTGAAACCGGTTAAAGAATGTTTCTCCACGCCCCAAATCCTGCCACAACCGATCGAAACTTCCGAAGTCCAGTTCGAGCGCAGACGGAGTTCTCAACACCTCTCCTGAAACAGGACCCGCTACCAGCCCGTAAAGTCCAGAGTTAAGTTGTGAGAATCTAGGTTCACGCAAATCCTGCATGAAATAGAAGTTACCACCCTCTTCTTCAACTGCTGCCAACAGCACATAGATTTGCAGTTGGAGTTGTTCTGCCACACCCGCCTCAATGCTGCTGCGAAATGCACGGTCCAGAACGATGCCAGTAAGACCAAGAAAGATAAACAAGAGAACGCTGACAGCGGTCAGCAGACGGGTTTGAAGAGAGTATTCAGGGCGAGAATTGCCGGGAGTCATCTGTTCTCATTGCTCAGATCGAAAACGATAACCCTGACCACGAATCGTTTCGATAGGCTTAAGGGTCTCATCCGGGTCCAGTTTCTGGCGCAGACGTCTCACGAACACTTCCAGCACATTGCTGTCGCGATCGTAGTCCTGAGCATAGAGGTGTTCAGTCAGTTCTGTTTTGGATATAACCTGCCCCGGATGCAGCATCAAATATTCGAGCATCTTGTATTCGTAAGCGGTGAGTTCCACTGCACTACCAGCGAGAGAGACTCGCTTACTGGTAATGTCCAGTACGATAGGACCAGATTCGATCATGGACTTCGCATAACCGGCCGCGCGCCGCAAAAGGGCATTGAGGCGGGCGAGTATCTCTTCCAATTGGAAAGGTTTCACGACATAGTCATCCGCGCCAGCATCCAGCCCTTCCACTTTGTCCTGCCAATCTCCTCGCGCAGTCAAGATAAGAATGGGGAAGGTTTTGCCCCGCGAGCGTATCTCCCGAATTAGAGATATGCCGTCAAGAAGGGGCAATCCCAGATCAATGATTGCAGCGTCGTAGTCGTATTCAGTTGCCTGATAGAGTCCAGTCTTACCATCACCGGCGTCATCAACAATATAGCCATTTCGCGTCAGCCCCTGATTAAGCTGCTGCCGTAAAAGACTCTGATCTTCAACAACCAGTAACCGCATTTTTATTGCTCTCGGGTAATCGCGCCGGTTGTGGCATTTACATATAAAGTGAAGATATTGCCATCGTCATCCATGCGTACACGGTACAGCAACGCGCCGCGTTGCTGAATTGCATTGATGCTGATTACATTGCCTGGGAAACGGGCACGCACCAGTTCCAGCGCCCGTCGTTGAGATATTTGAGGATTCTCGACAGGCTGTTCTGCTTGGTCTGCAGCACTGCCGCCCTGCGCAATGAATGAATTCTGTGCGTTTGCGCCAGATGCCGACAATAGCAACAGCGTCGCTATGAAAGGCATAGCGCATCTGACTATTAGCTTTGCCAAAAATATTGACTTCAACACGGACCCTCTCCAATAAGCTGCGGAGCACAGCCTGCAAGTCAAATGACAACTTCTGACCCTCAGAATACAGGCTGAACATTCACTCGAACACGAATTTGATCACCCGGATCTTCGTCCATCTGTACCGAGTAATCTTCGTTGTTGTAGCGGTATCGAACCTGATAACCGATGAGGCGTTCTTCTTCTCGATATTCATATGCCGTTTCGCAATGGCGCACAGTCTCGTAGTGTGTACCGCCGTCCCGACTATTGGCGGCGACTATATCACGTCCTACTGAGTGGCCCAAGACTGCGCCCACTACTGTACCCACCCGCTTGTTTGACTTGTGATGGCCAACGGCATTACCCAACGCTCCACCGATAATCGTGCCAAGGATCGCAGGTGTGCGAGACTCGGAATGACTGCGACGATAAGTCTCTACTTCTTCAGTCCAGCACTCTTCGCGTGGCATCGAGATCTCGACGGTCTGATAGATCGGCCTTGACTCAAGCACATCCGCATATTGATACGTGGTATCTGCCCAAGCAGGCGCAGCAAGCGTTAACACTGTCACACCGAGCAAGGCAGCTATAGCGCCCTTAAAAGCACGACTTCCCAGAGAGTCATCATTTAGAACAGCAGTATGCACAGGTTTGTTTTTCATTTGTCCAAGACCTCGTTTTTCTGCGACATCACCAAGCGACGCCCTCTCCAGCAAACAGCGGGCACGCAACCGAGTCAATTGAACCTATCCCTGACTCATGCCACCATACTGGCAGTCCCAAGCTGAATCGCCGCTTAATTCGCGGCCGATTTTCCCTGAATTTTGCTTACGGTGGGACTGTCTGGTGCGGTGGGTTTGATTTATCGCCAAAGCCCGTTAGAATTGACCGCTTGAAGCGGATTGACCCCCGCCTGATTCAGGGGCAACGGACTTCAGTTAATAATAATTATAAGCAGCCAAGAGAGTCTCCATGTTCAACTTCAACAAGTCGTTAAGTATTGCTCTGATCGCCACTGTTCTCATTGCCATCCCCGTTTATCTGATAGAGATAGAACACTCCGCAACCACCGTTCTTATCGTTGCATTTCTGGTCAGCCTCCTCTCAGCAGGGTTTGCGTTACGTAGCAGCAAGTCACCCAGCACCCGAAAGCACATAGAGGAAAATCGCACGCCGTATAATCAGTCACAGCGCGAAAGCGGCAGCGTCAAGTGGTTCAATGCCAGTAAGGGCTTTGGCTTTATTACACGTGATAGCGGCGATGACATTTTTGTTCATTTCCGTTCGATTCGCGGGGAAGGACATCGTGTACTGCACGATGGTCAGCGCGTCGAATTCGCTATCAGCGAAGGCGATAAGGGTCTTCAGGCAGAGGACGTGGCTGCCGCGAGATAAGGCGAAGTGACCTAATAACAGCGGCTCAGTAATGAGGCGGCCTCTCATCCTTAGGGGTCGCATTGCCTTCTTTTTCCGGAAAATTTTCCAATACGTCGATCAATTTATCCCTGTGCAGACGCAGCTCACGTTCCATCGTGTCGATCTGCGTCTGCTGTCGCGTCACAACTTCGTTAAGTTCACGCAGAAGTTCTTCCTGAAAAGCAAATTGCGACTGCAACTCGATCAGTTGTTCAATCATCTGTTCATTATTCATAAAATTGATCAGTCCGGTCTGACACTGCGGAATCCCTCGTCTGAGGCGCGACAATTAAAGCAGATTGGGAGCCCCGATGACCAGCATGCGTTTTTTTGTTTCATCAAACGTGCAATAATTTTGCGTTATTTACTGTCCAATAGGCTCAATCGCTTTTTTACTCTCAGGATTTCATTATCAGGGCCGACAGCCATTTATCACTAACTGGATTATTGCAGGGTCGATTTATATGCAGAAACCACCCATAAACTGGACTAATACATTGCTGTTCAGTTTAACGCCGCTTGCTGCGGTTATTCTGGTTCCTTGGTACGGTTTCAGCCAGGGTTATGACTTGTATGAATGGGTTGTCTTTGTGCTGTTGATGGGGTTCTGCGGCATGTCAATCACTGCCGGGTACCACCGGTTGTGGTCACACAAGACTTACAAAGCTCACGCCGTGTTGCGCTTCATCTATGCACTGGGTGGTGCCTGCGCGTTACAAAACGACGCATTCCATTGGGCTTCCGATCATCGCCGTCATCATGCTCATGTCGACAACGACGACAAAGATCCTTACTCCGCAGGCCTCGGTTTCTGGTATTCTCATATGGGCTGGATCTTGCGCGAATACGAAAGTGGTCGCGAGAACTTCTCAAATATCAAAGACCTCCAGCGGGACCCCATTCTGGTCTGGCAGCACAAGCATTACCTGAGTCTGGTACTGCTAATGAATATCGGGCTGCCCGCTTTTCTGGGGTATCTCAACGGCGACATCATAGGCTGCGTCCTGCTGGGTGGGTTATTGCGCCTTGTGTTAAGTCAGCACGTCACCTGGTTCATCAACTCTCTTGCCCACATTTGGGGAAGACAGCCTTATGGCGACGCGAGTTCAGCAAGGGACAATGGGCTTCTCGCGTTGATCACCTATGGCGAGGGTTACCACAACTATCATCACACCTTCCAATGGGATTACCGCAACGGCATCAAGTGGTGGCACTACGACCCTACCAAGTGGTTTATCAGAACCTGTGCCTATGTAGGCCTTACATCCGACCTGAAACGCTGCTCGCCGATTGTGATTGAGACCGCCAGACTGGATATGCAATACAGACAGGCCACTGAAACGTACGGCACCCTAGGCAATGCTGATAAGTGGCTACACAAACTTGAAGACGAGTACGAACAACTGAAAACGACGTTACAACTCTGGTCTCAACATCGCCAATCTTGGTACGAAGCTAAGACCAGTGAATTGCATGAAAAATGGAGTCACTGGGATCGCCTGCAACTTCGTGACAGCTATCGGGAAGTGAAATACAAGCTCAAGATTCAACGCCAACGCTGGCATGAACTGATTCAGAGTCTTCCTGCTCTGCATGCTAAGTCGCTAGCTTGAGTGAACTCAATTGAACCAAGGAATTTTTCAATGAAACTACGCAGTCTGATTACTTCTTCCACTTTTCTGGTTGGCTTAATGCTGTCTGGGTCTGCATTCGCCGTCGAAAAGGGAGATCAGGCGCCAGACTTTGCCCTGCCTGCCATGAGCGAAGAATCTTCAGTTGTCTCATTGCAAGAGCTGCGCGGGAAAACCGTCTACGTTGATTTCTGGGCTTCCTGGTGTGCGCCTTGTCTACGCTCGATGCCATTGATCAATGAGCTTTACGGCAAATACAAGGATCAGGGTTTAGAAGTCGTCGCGATCAATGTCGATGACCCAATCGAGGATGGTCAAGATTTCCTGTTGGATACTCCATTGGATTACCTGATTGCGGCTGACACCGACAACAGCGTGCTGGAACAATACGGCGTCATTGGCATGCCCACCTCTTTCCTTATCGATCCAGACGGTCAGATACGACTGGTGCACATAGGCTTCAAGGAAAAAGACATCGAGATTATCGAGAAAGAAATCAGTCAGTTGCTGGCTGAAGCGAATCAGTAACTCATTACCCCAGGATTGCTCTCAGAACATCAACTGCAGTGGCGGTTCATCCATTGCAGCCATCTGTTCACGCAATTCAAGAATATGTTCGGCCCAATAGCGTTCAGTATTGAACCAGGGAAAGCTCTTCGGAAAAGCGGGATCTTCCCAACGCCGCGCCAACCAAGCGCTGTAATGCATAATTCGCAGCG
>JBBSPQ010000127.1:0-6202 GCA_038258585.1 Pseudomonadales bacterium | reverse complement strand
TAAAGGCATCGTGATTGCCTTCAACGATGTGACCACCCAACGGCGGACGGAAGCGATTGAGGCAGCCCGTCTTCTGGGCGAGAACGTTTTTAATACAGTGCGCGAACCACTAGTATTGATCGATGAGACTTTGCAAGTCATCAATGCCAATGAAGCGTTCTTCCAGGTCATGAATGTAACCCCTAAAGAAACCCTTGGACTTCCGCTCAGCGAATTGGGCGATGGTGCCTGGAATATCCCTGAACTGGTCGCGTTAATCAAAGCAATTTTTGACAACAATACAGTGCTTGAGAATCACGAAGTCACCCTGAAACTTCCGACCCTTGGGCTTCGAAAAATCATGGTGAATGCACGGCAGATTCAAGCCAGCGACCGCCAGCAACCGCTCGTATTACTTGCACTTGAGAGCGGAATTGCGTAATTTATTTTAAAAGCAGGTCAATCCTAATTTGACCGGTGAGTGCGGATTTTATTTTTAAAAGAGGATTTGACTCAACCACCCTGCTTCTATGGTCATCTATTCCTCTCACTTGAACGACGGTTTATCTTTAGTAGATATGGGTTAAATGTATGACAGAGCAGCATGATGACAGCAAAAATGCGGCGCTTCGTAAACGTGCTGAACAAAATCTTCAGGAATCAGGCATCAATGCGGTGGATTTTTCGCTTGACGATGCTAAAAAATTGATCCATGAACTGCATGTCCACCACATTGAGCTGGAACTCCAAAATGAAGAACTACTCGTTACGCAACTTGAACTTGAGGCTTCCCGCCGTAGATACAGTGATCTCTATGAATTTTCCCCCGTTGGTTTACTGACCCTCGACCATGATGAACGTATCCAGGAAGCGAACCTCACCTTTGTGACCATGCTGGGCATTGACCGCGAGAAACTTATCAAACGAAACCTGTCTGATTTTATTGACCACAGCACGCAAGATACTTATCACTTTTTCTACCAGGCGCTACACAGCGCTCCGCAAAGCCAACAGTGTGAAATCATCTTGCTTCCACTGAACAAACCGCCATTGGTGGTCAAGCTGGACGGCACGGTTCTTGTCCATGCTGATACTCACACAATCTATCGCATTGCAGTCAGCGATATCACCGAGCGCCATGAGTCTGAGCTGGAAATAAAGCGTCTCTACAGCGCCGAGCAAGCAGTACGCACCTTAGCGGAACACACAGCGCGCCGGCTTGCCAGTTTGCAGGAGATTACGGCCTCGCTGTCCAGGGCAATCTCCTACGAGCAGATCGTTGAAGCCTGTGTGCAACAAAGTATACCCATCATTGGTGCTCGAAGCGGTGACATCCTGCTGTTGTCGAACGATGGTAGCACCCTGCACGCCCCAGGTGTTTACGGTGGCTCAGAGCATCCTGTAGCGCTGTCGCTTAGTGATGCTACGCCTTTGGCTGAAGCACTACGCTTGCGGAAGCCCATTTGGATACCGTCTTTAGAAGAGTATGTCTTACACTATCCCCAGGCATCCGCAATGACTGTTGATGACTGTCAAGCGTTCGCCCACCTGCCATTGATTGTGAGTGACGATCCTATCGGCATTCTCAGCTATAGTTTTTTACAACCACAAACTTTCACTGAAGAAGATCAATTATTTATGCAAGCGCTGGCACAACAGTATGCGCAGGCAATGGCACGGGTACGCCTCTCCGAGCAGGCTCGGGATCTAGCCACGCTTCAAGAAAGGCAGCGGTTGGCGCGTGATCTGCACGATGGCGTTAAACAGTCGCTCTTTGCCGCCACGTCAATGAGTGAAGCACTGCCACGCCTCTGGGATCGCGATTCCGGGCGTGCCAAGATCATTCTGGCGCAAGTAGTTACCCTGAATCGTTCGGCACTTGCGCAAATGCAGGGCGTGCTGTTCGAACTGCTCCCCGACAGCAGTGTCCAAATTCCGCTCGGCGGCCTCCTGCGTCAGTTGAGCGAGGCAGTGCGCGGACACCGGGAGATCACCGCCGAATTGGAGATAGAAGGCGGGGAACCGACTCTACCCGTTGACGTACATATGGAATTCTATCGTATTGCTCAGGAAAGTTTAAACAACATTCTGAAGCACAGTCAGGCGACACAGTTTAACATTCACTTAAACAACCAGCCTGACCAGTTAACCATGACCATCCATGATAATGGGTGTGGGTTTGATAGTACTGATATATCGGCTGGTATGGGTCTGGGTATCATGCAGGAACGCGCCGCAATAGTCCATGCGACCCTGCACATCACCAGTAGCTCAGGCATGGGAACTGAAGTGAAGTTACTCTGGAAACCGGCTACTGCATCAACAGGAGTGAAAGGATAAGTGTTTTTCGACTTCACTTTACTTAAGCAGAACGGATCAGCGGCAATTTTTTCACAAACTCAGACATGACGGTGTGGATCAAATCCGTTTTAAGCCCAGGTTCTATAATCAAGAACACAAAGGGGTTAGATGTATGGCAGATCAAGAGGATGGCGAGAAAAATTCGGAAATTCGCAAGCGCGCCGAACAGAGGCTTAAGGAACGGCTCACCCATTCATCGGATTTTTCGCTTGAAGATGCTAAAAGTTTGATCCATGAACTACATGTCCATCAAATAGAGCTGGAACTTCAAAATGAAGAACTGCGCCTTATCCAGCTTGAACTTGAAGTTTCGCGCCGTAAATACGCCGATCTCTACGAATTTTCCCCTGTTGGTTTACTGACCCTCGATAGCGATGAAAGTATTCAAGAAGCCAACGTCACTTTTGTGACCATGCTGGGGATTGACCGTGCCAAACTCATCAAACGAAATCTGTCGGAATTTGTTGACCGCAGCACCCAGAATATCTATCACTTCTTCTATCAGACACTGCGTAGCACTCAAGAGCTACAGCAGTGTGAAATCAGATTACGCTTATCGAACGGGCAGTCGCTGGCGGTCAGATTAGATGGCACGGTTCTGGCACAGGCTTATCGTATTGCCGTAACGGATGTCACGCTTCAAAAGCAAGCGGAATCACAGCGTGTGGAACTTGCCGCAGAACGGCAACGTACCCGTGTGCTGGCAGATTTTGTGCGGGATATTTCACACGATTTGCGTACCCCCATTACGATGATTTCCACAGGCTTGTATTTGATTGGTAAGATTGTAGATAAGGAGAAACAACTGGAAAAGATCAAGACTGTTCAGGAACAGCTTTTTTATCTGGTACGAGTTCTGGATCAGCTTCAGCAAATGGCTGTCCTCGACAGCACCACCGAGTTAGCGCTACAATTGGGAAATATTAATCACTCTATTGCGAATATATTAAATATAATTAAGCCTCAGGCAGACCTCAAGCAGGTGAAATTGATCGAACAGTTGCAGAGCGGCTTACCCTCGCTTTACTTTCATATCGATACAATGGATCAAGTGCTAAACATCCTGCTCAATAATGCCCTCCAGTTTACCAGGCAGGAGGGAGTCATAACAGTCGCCACATATCTGGAAAATACCAGTATTATGGTCGAAGTCAGTGATAACGGCATAGGCATAAGTGCGGACAGGTTGCCTCATATTTTTGAACGATTCTTCAAAGCCGATGAATCCAGGCATCTGAGAAGCGGAGCAGGTCTGGGATTACCTATGGCAAAGCGGATTATTGAACTGCATCATGGTTCTATCGAAGTCAGTAGCATATTTGGGGTGAAAACCGTGTTCAGAGTCAAACTCCCTTTACCGAGAACAACAGAAATTACTTAGAGCGAGGGGAGTTATGGGTACCCCCCACACAAACCGTTGATAATTCGGAATTGAACTCAGCGGCACGCTGAATAGTATTTGGCACAGGTTTTCTTATTTAAGAGGGTATCCGTTCACGAATCGGCACGCCGCTGTACTATTAAAAAACCAGAACGGAGCGCGTCGAAATGGTGCTGTGGTTTCTGGTTGAAGGTGTCGATATGTCCGTGATGATCCGCTTCACCAGACACGGCGATGCCACCATCGCCCACTGGCTCAACCGAATGGGGAGCCACGCGCAAGGCTGGCACAACCGACGTTTTCGCGATCTGGTTTTTGTCGTGCTTCAGCTGGACGAACTCTATACGCGAGTGCGTGACATCGCTTCTGCTCGCTGGCTGTGGCTGGCAATCGACCCGGTCAGCAAAGCTATTTCATCGTTGCACGTCCGCGGACGCACCAAACAGGATGCCTATAGCAAGCGTTCTCATCTGTTCGCCAAACTTCAGCAGGTCGGACTACGGCGGCTCATCCAGACCGCCTTCATCGAGCGTGTCAACCTCACTTTTCGGCAATGTGTCTCCTGCCTGTCACGCCGCACCTGGTCTTATGCCCAGTCTGAGTAGCATCTGCTCATGTATTGCGAATTGTTCCGCGCCTACTATCATTTCGTTCGTCCGCACGAGAGTTTGCGTGTACCCATTTCGGGATTAAAGCGGCGCTACCGGCAACGAACGCCAGTGATGGCGTATCGGGAATTATCAACTGTTTATGTTTGCTGTACCCTGCACGATCAATCAATGATCTGAGCGCTATTCCTCTCTCGCACACCGCAGCGCGGCTATCATGCGGCACGAGGTCACCCCCTATCCAGCACCGACGGGCAGGTACGCCAGTACCATCCTGCGGACGGGACTGCCGAACCACCCGTCTATCCGCAAGCGGATTGCTGGACAGGCTCCCCCTTCTGTGCCGCTCCGCGTGGTTGAGCGTTGTGCTCGACGCGCTGGCGATTTCCAGCAGATCAGAGGGGAGTATCCTCATGCACGATTCAGCAGTCTCCAACAATAACCGTTTTGGCATTCGTCCATTCCCACGTGTTGCGCTCTATCCCACCAGTTGGAATGGTGATATGGCCTTCGAGCAAATCTCGGAGGACATTCGCCCACGCGCCGCGAAGATGCTGCTGGTTCAGTATCGCGTCTGGGCGCAAGACCTTGACGATTGCCTGCAAAACGGACTGATGTATGTCTGGGAACAGCTTGCCGCTGACCGTGATTTCCTCGCTAAGAAAAGTCGGTTTGAAGCGGCACTCATCGTTTGCTATCGCTCGAAATCTACCAGCATTCGTAAGCAAAACCTGCGCTACGAGTACATGGAAGACTTCTGGGCGAAAAACGACTTCAAGCATCCCGAAGAGATGCGGATTGGCGGCATGGAACGCTTCAAGATCGCCGGTGAACACTGGGCGACTTGGGCAACGCTTACCGATATTCGCATCGATATTGAGCGTGCTGTGCTGACCGTTTATGAGCAGGTGAAGGACGATTCCGCTGGATTGCTGGCACTCTATGCGGCGACAACATCAGCCACCAGCAAAGATTTGGCGTATGTGGTAACGGGTAAAGGTGAGGATGCGATCCGATGGCGGGCAGCAGCCATCCGTAATCAGTTACGTGGCATGTTAGGCACACTTCGGCGTGAACAACCCACATGGCGTGAGAAATTCGATGCAGGCGAGGTTGAACCAGCAATGAAGCTTCTCGAAAATCATCCCGAGCAGGACATCAAGTACGCGGCCATTCGTGGACTCATCGAGGGCAAGAGTTCGCGGCAGGCGGCGCAGGCGTTTGGACACAATGTCAACACATTGCATTATCATCGCCGACGAGCGAACAAGGAACTGGCACAGGTCTACGGCTGTACCGCATGAGGTCAGCCGTTTTTGTTTCTATGGCTGGTGATGGTTCGCCAGCCATGTATTTTTTTGCAAGTAATTTTGATTGAATTCAGAGGCATACCAGCTTATTTAAATTGAAATCTTTGTACATCCTCTGAATTATCAGGTAGAAGATAAAGTGCACAAATACGCTCAACCGCTTCTGGAATAGAGATATCCTTTTCTTGGATCCAGAGGTTCTTTGCTTTTTGAGCTTCTACCTCAACAACTTGTGGATCTATTGGTGCTGGAACAGTCTTCAAATCACATTTGAGCAATTCTAGTAAGGCATCCTCTTTCAGATCAACGAGACGTTGTTTCTTTACATCATACAATGTCCATGCAAACTCATTTTGATAACGTAATAACAAGTAAATGAGGTGTTTATTGCCAGAGTATGCCAGAGCACTGGTGATGTCATCAGGAATTTCTCGCGCATATTCCGAATTCTGATTCAATTCAGTGATATGTGTCAAGAACCTTGAAACACCAGAAAACTCTTCTATTTCAGATAGATCGACAAATCCTAGATCTTCGATAGTCACATTTGTCAAATTACCGAG
>JBBSPQ010000126.1:0-6218 GCA_038258585.1 Pseudomonadales bacterium | reverse complement strand
TACAGTATCGAGCATGAACGTGGAGATTCAGAAGAAGAAATAGAATTTCAAATAAAATGGCCTCATGGATAGCACCATAAGTGACTGCTCCCCGCCTTATCAGGCGAGGCTTCCCACTTCAACGGCAGCAACCGGCAACAACCGGCAACATGCCGGCAACAACATCTGTGTAACCGACCTGTCCATACCGGTTCCTATTCTCGGGGCATTACCTCGGGGATGAGAAGATCCTGGCAGTCTCCAACACTTGTCGGTCAGAGCTCCGAAAAACCGATACCGCCTGCCGTTTTGATGGGCCTTTGGGGGCTTACGCTACTCGTAAATCTCTTGGTTCACCGCTTGTACGATAACTGGCAGCATTTTTTCGAATTATAATTATTTTCCTAATAGATGTAGGGTTTCTAATGAACAAATTAGCTATAGAAATTATCTTGTTCTGGCAGCGAAGGAACTTCTACAGCCGTTGACCAGGAACCCTACAGCTTAATTGCCATTTGTAATTGAGTCGACTATGTTGGTTCTAAGATCGGGTGCGCTTAAACTTCCCTAGCGCTGACTAAGTCGATTGCCTCTGAACAACACTGGCTACGGTTCAGCTCACTTAGTGAATTCTAATATCGGCGCAGTCAGTCTGGGTTAACCAGCAAAGGAGAACATCGAATGTCGATAACATCAGAAAATCAATTACCCGACACAGTAGCAGCCTGGCGCGATCCGGACATGGACTCGACTAAAGGAACCGAGACCCCCAAGGATCCGAACAAGGGTTATATCGCTCTGCTTGGCTGGAGCGTGAATGCGATTAAGGCTGCGCAAAAGTTTGACCGCCGTTATGTCGTCATTGCTCCAGATTGGGCGGCAGATTTCTGCACCGCGAACAATATACCTTTTATTCCATGGGATTTTATCCGCCTCAATGATCGCTCCATGGAGATTGCAGAAAGGCTTAAGGCCGAAGGCGTTGATGTGGCGATACCGCTTTTCGAAGAGACCGTTGAATGGTCAGGTGCCATTAACTCCGTCCTGATGGACAGCCCGCGTATGTACGGCCAGTCTATTCTTTTCCGTGATAAAGCTCTGATGAAGCGCCGCGCGCAGCTTGGCGGTATTCGTGTAGGTATCTTCGAGGAGGCACACGAAAAAGAAGACATCGTCCGCTTTATGAAGCGCGTCAACCAGACGCTGCTCAAGCTCGACGGCGATCCCGATGACCCGATTCACGTCAAGGCCTTCGATAAGGCTGGCTGTCTGGGCCATCGAATGATTCGCAAGATAGAAGAAATCGAAAACATTCCAGCCGAAGAATATCCGCTGCTGATGGAAAGTCACCTGGATGGCTGGGAATTTGCGGTTGAGGCCTGGATCCACGATGGCAAAATCAAGTTCCTCAACATTTCTGAATATGTAACGCTGGGCTACTCGGTATTCGTACCTGCTACTGAGCAACTTGAGAGCTGGCGTAATGCGATCACTAAGCAGATCGAGCTGTTGATCAAAACGTTCGACATCCAGTTTGGTTTGATTCACCCCGAGTACTTTGTCACTGCTGACGGTGAAATGTACTTTGGTGAAGTTGCCTATCGTCCGCCGGGATTCAAAGCTTTCGAACTTATTGAGAGAGCTTATGGATTCAATGCGTACCAAGCGTCAATGCTGGTGTTTGATCCCAAGAGCACGAAAGAGGAAGTAGATGCCTTTTTCCCACGCGAAGTGGTCGATGCGAAATGCTACGCAGGTTGCTTCGGTGTGTACCCAAGGCGTCGTGTGGTCAGCAAGCTGGAAATGCCCAGTGAAACCGTTGATCACCCTTACTTCGAGTCTCACGAATTGATCGCACCGACAGAAGAGACCGTTCCTGACCGCTCAGCCTTTGGAACCCATTGGGGCCTGATCTTTTTCGCTGGTGACGACCCCATCAAGATGCGGGACCTGCTGAAAGCCCAGGAGGACCTAGATTTCTACGTCTAGAGATCCTTCAAAGTAGCTAGGACCATCGGGACTGGTCGATGTTACAGGCATCGGCCAGTCCCGCCGTTTGAGTCCTGAATCTTTATTACAGGGTTATTCTGCACCAAGGAAAAGCCACGCATTTTCTTGCTCTCAAAAATAACATGTCCCAGTTCACTTCGTGCCCTGACATAGAGTTAAGGCGATGGCGGGTGTTTAACTGGTTTGTTCTGAAGAGTCCGAAGCGAAAAACGCGGTGGATGAGGTCGGGAAGGTGGTACGTAACGTTAACGGGGATGGGCTTCAGGATGGCGGTAAGGTTTAGGTGATCAAAAATTTGAAGGGCAAGGTTTCAAGTTCTGTGGTAAGGGTTGGGCCAAGGTAAACAATATTCACCCTATAGAGGATTATCACGATAACGATTGCAAAATTGATGGTATAGGTGCTATTAAACTGAAACTAGAATTCGTCTAAAGCCTTATTCAGTAAGTCCTTTCAGGAGTGAAGTGGAGAGTTTAATGGTTGATAATGAAGCAGAGCGTGCTAAGTCAGAACCAGACAGACGGCATGAACTGCACCAAGAGCTTCCGATCGATTTTCCCGATCCGTTATTCCGTAATCTTCACCAGATCATTCGCTTTGCCATACGTGTTCTTGCCGTATTGATGGTGGCCGTCATTCTCTGGGGCGTAGGCGATGTGGTTTACATCATTTACGACAGGCTGATGAGGCCGCCCTTCCTGATTCTGAATATCAATGATATTTTCTACACCTTCGGCGCCTTTATGGCGGTGCTCATTGCGGTGGAAATTTTCATTAATATCCGGCTTTATCTAGGCACCAATGTCTTTCCTGTGCAGTTGGTTGTCGCCACGGCGCTTATGGCCATTGCCCGGAAAGTCATCATTTTAGACTTCGATACACTGACTCCCATGTACCTACTCGGTATTGCAGCTACTACGCTGGCGCTTGGTATTACCTACTGGCTCCTCAGACAAGGCAATCAGTATCACGATTGGGACGACTGATTGCAGGATTTTAACCTGCGACCTTCGGCTTCGAAGGTCGTTTTCGCATTCAAGCGTCGACATTACGCCAATTAATATCAAGCAATGCCTATTGGCGGCTCAAATTCAGCACGTGACCCCTACCGCCGCACCTCTCCCGCTCTATCCACATGACAAACTGACAAAATACGCAATGGTTTCATCATTATTTTTGGCTCAGTTGATGAAAGCATGAGACGTATGGTTCAAGCGATGCCCGTCGGCATTTGCATGATAGATAAGGCCACCTATTTCGTAATGTTCAATCGAGCTGAGAGAACAGCGCACTCAAAACGCCTCCACGGTTAGACGAAAAACATTCACGAGACTTATACTAAATGCTAAATCTGCATAATTTTCGTAAAAATGTTTGGTTATTTTTGAGCGGCATGACTAGCATGTACAAGAGTTATTCATCACATGAAACGTTGGATAACTTTTCGTGAAACGTGCTGGTAGCACATCACCCATGGGTTAAGGCGTCGGTGCCCATATCCTTGGTGATGTCTGCTTATGCAAACTGCATGCCGTTGGAGATACTCATGGAACTCGAAGCTTTATCCCTAGGGCAATACTCCTTTATCCAGAATGGCTATTCGTTCGGCTTTGCCGTCATGGCCGCAGCAACCCTGTTTTTCTGGTTAATGAAGTCTGAGATTGCCCCTCCCTACCGTCTTGCGATAACCATTACCGGGTTAGTAACAGCGGTGGCTGCTTATCACTATCTGCAAATCATGTTGTCTTGGGGTGCGGCTGTCGACATTACGTCTGGCGAAGTCGTATCTACGGGCAAGCCCTTCAACCAAGCTTATCGTTATGTCGATTGGCTGCTGACGGTACCGCTCTTGCTGATCGAGCTGATACTGGTCATGCGTCTATCCAGAGAGGAAACCATTAGGAAATCGACGATCCTGGGCGGCGCAGCAGCCCTAATGATCGTACTTGGTTATCCAGGTGAAGTATCCAGCATAGGTGGCCTACGCTTTGTATTCTGGGTACTTTCGATGATTCCGTTCATCTACATCGTCTACCAGCTTGTTGTCGGGCTCAAAGAGTCTATTTCACAGCAGCCGGAAAGCGTTAAGAACCTGATCAACATCTCCGTTTATCTGGTCGTCGGTTCTTGGTTGTTCTATCCGATTGTTTACCTCTTCCCGCTGGTCGGTCTGGAAGGTGGTACAGCAATCACAGCCGTTGAAATTGGATATACCGTGGCAGATATTGTTGCCAAGGCTGTCTTTGGTGTCTTCATCTTCATGATTGCAATGCGTAAATCACAGGAGATTCAAGGAACCGCAACGACAGCTTCTGATGCAGTTCATGTCGGTGCAGATGGTAAAAAAGAAACGTCTACGCTCTCTTAAGCGCTGACTTTCATGAAAGGAGTTGCTTTCGGCCAAGGATGGCCCCGATCACACAAAAGGACATTGGCATGGTTACTGCGGAACTGAATCAAACCGCCAATTTCAATCCTGATGGCGGCGATGAAATAACGAAAGCGCCATCCAGATTTCACTCTTTGACGTCTGTAAATGTCATTGCTAGTGGCGTCGATCGTGAACTCGAACATGTGAATGCATTAATGCGTGAAAGCCTTAATGCACCTCATCACTGGCCGGCGACAGCCGCCAGTCTCTATCATCTTGATACGGGCGGCAGTCAATTGCGCGCTCGTTTGGCATTGCTTAGCGGGATGGCCTACAAGTCATCAAAAGCACATCGAATTGCCGCCGCCGCTGCTTCAGAGCTGATCCACAATGCCTCCTTAGTGCATGATGATCTGTGTGACGGGGACAGTGAGCGCCGAGGGCAGCCGGCTGTCTGGAAACGCGATAACCCTGGGGTTGCCCTCTGTGCGGGCGATCTTTTACTGACAGCTGCCTTTCGCGCTGCTCTCAAAAGTGATCAACCCGGGCATAGCCTGGCACTGGTTCAGCTAATTACCGAGCGATCGAGCCAGGTGATTGCAGGGCAGAGTATCGAAGTGGCATCTCACGGTTCGGGTGGTTCCGATCATCAACAGAATGCGCCTTCGGTCGCGGAGTACCTGCAAGCTACCCTGGCCAAGACGGCGCCTTTGATCGCGCTACCCCTGGAGGCGGCGGCCATTGGGGGCAATATTACCCAAGAGCAGCGTGAACAGCTCCACAGGTTTGCGAAAGCAGTAGGACTGGCTTACCAGATCATTGACGATCTTGATGATCTTGACCATGGGTGTGCGGAACGCATGCAGCCAGAAATGTACCATTGCTATCACGCTTGGCCGTGTCATTGGCCTGTGCGACCACAACGATTGGCTAACCCGGCCTTCCAGGCAATGCGCCGCGCAACGCTCCATGCGTCTGCGGCACTGGCCCGTGGGGAAAGCCTTATTCAGCGTTTTCCCGACGAGCTTGGCGTGGCATTGCAGGCGGTACTGGCAAAGCTACGCCGACGCCTCGACGAACATCGAAAGGCCATGGCGGCATGTGCGGATCAACCGTACGCGTCTAACCAAGGTCTCAACGCTACGATGGAGCCGGCCCCATGAGAGACCTGATGAACGATCCTGCATCCCCTTCGTCCGACGTCACGTATTCGGCCAGCCAAGGTAAAGCGATTGTCATTGGATCGGGATTTGGCGGTCTCGCCGTTGCTCTTCGTTTGCTGTCTGAAGGCTGGAACGTCGAGTTGCTGGAGCGTCACGGGGATATTGGCGGACGTGCCCGAGTTTTTCATCTTGACGGTGTGGCCTTTGACGCAGGCCCCACCGTCATTACCGCGCCTTTCATTTTCGAAGCGCTGTTCGAGCGCTTCGGCGAGCGTATGCAAAATCATGTGACTCTCTTGCCCGTGGAGCCTTTCTACCGTATGGATTTTGCCGACGGTAGCTATTTCGACTATAAGAGTCGCATCGATGCCACCGTCGCAGAAATCGAGCGAATATCTCCCGGTGAAGGTGCCGCCTACTCGCATTTCCTTAAAGCGACTGACGTCATGTACCAACGCGGTTTTGTTGAATTGGCAGAACAGCCTTTCACACGCGTGACGGATATGCTCAAAGTGCTGCCCGACTTGGTGCGCTTGCGTGCGGACATCAGTCTCTATGGTTTTGTATCACGCTTCTTCACCGATGAACGTTTGCGTAAAGCGTTTTCTGTTCCTTCTTTATTGGTGGGCGGACATCCATATCGCACATCGTCACTATACGGCCTAATTCACGCACTCGAACGCCGCGGGGGTGTC
>JBBSPQ010000125.1:0-6239 GCA_038258585.1 Pseudomonadales bacterium | reverse complement strand
AGCCAGGAGTCATGACATAAATGGTTTCCTGACCATTGTTGTTGTAGTAAGCCACACCTTTGCCTGAGCCTTTACGCGGCGCATCATCGAAACGCTTGCCTTCATCAGGCCGCCACATCCATTCGATCTGGCCACTCGCGGCGTTCAACGCCACAACATTACGGGTCGCGCCTGCCGTCATGAAGACACGACCATTGACCATCAGGGGATTAGTCACGCTCAACGCTTCTGGTTCTGGGCCAAATGGGCCCATATCAAAAGCCCAGGCGATCTCCAAATCATTAACGTTATCGGCATTGATCTGGTCAAGTGGGGCGTAGCGTGTGCCGTGAAGGTCACCATTCATGGCCGTCCACTCGAACGAGCCTTCGTCCGAGGTGGTGACAGCGCCTGGCACGATAGGCAACGAAGTCAATGCGGCAACACTTATCTCGCCGTTGGCGATAGGGACATTACCGGATTCGAGAATAAAGGACGTCACATCCAGATACTCGTCATTGGTCAGAGATCCGGGGGTTTCGGCAGGCATTGTGGTACGGATGAGGTTGTAAAGATCGCCGCCAGTGCGGCCAATCCAACGGGCGCGCAGACGCCCATCAAATTCAACAGGCACGTGGCAACGTGAACATTCAGCCTGAAAAATCTCCTCGCCGCGCGCTACATTGGCATCTTGCGCGTGGACAGTGGTTATGCCAACAAAGGTGAGGAGTAAAAATAACAACGATCTGGCCACACGAACTCTCCTTACGGAACATATTAAAAAGGTAGATCTGGAGCAGGGCCGCATAGTACCGGTTTTCAACACCTCGGAACAGCCGAGTTACAACCTGTAACCTTAGAAGAGTTCATGTGCCATGCGGGTTTAGCCGCAGTTGACCATCCACACAATGTCATCATTCTTCTTTCTTGATACAGCGCGGATCGCCGTTCTGAATACCATGAATCTGCTCGCGACTGATGCTCAATGGCGCGCAGCCATGCTCGGTGCCACAAATCAGATCCCAGTCGGAAGTGGCCAACTGGTGACAACCGAAGCAGTTGCCGCCGAAGCGGTTGACCACTTCTGTGGTTCCACGTACGCCAATAGTCGATCCTGCTTCGGACACATTCAGCTCGAAGAACTCCCAGTCATTGGTTTCAGGATTCCAGCCTTCCTGATGCTTCACCATTACTTCTGTCGGAATCAACGAAACGGCAGAGCCGACCGGATACTTTCCTCCCGTGGCGGACTTTGCTACCGCCACTGTTGCATCGACATCCCCCAGCAGGTTGGTGACGAAATATTCTCCTACCTTTGTCATCGCCGTCAGGCAATTGAATGAGGCATCTGTCACCTCGATCTGCTTACTGCTGTCTACGGAATAACTCTGCCCCGCTAGCAATAACGCTGCCGTCACCAGCAACGAATTTTTAATTGTTCTGATTTTCATGTTATCTCCTCGCCGTTTTCGATAAATCTTCACCATGGCGGTCCACCGCTGCTTAGTATTGTTACTCTTTGCGTGATGCCTGCACAATATGCTGGCTGTTTGTTTTGGACGTTTGACCAAGACACCATGGCCCTTTGTTCAGTAACCAGACACAAGGAATTATGATGCCGGCCAACCGTCAGCGTCTGGACAGATTTCTGAGCACTACCCTCGGCATCAATCGCAAAGAGGTTAAGTCGCTGCTAGCGCAAAACCGGGTAGTGGTAGATGAGCTGTATCCTACCAATATAGACCAGCTCGTCGATACTTTTTCTGTGATCAGTTTCGATGACAAGTTACTGCAGAACAACGAGCCTGTGTATCTTATGCTCAACAAACCTGCAGGAGTCCTGAGTGCGACAAAAGATACACGGCACCCTACCGTTATCGACCTTCTAGATCATCCAGCTCGCAAAGACCTCCATATTGTGGGACGTCTGGACAGAAACTCAACCGGACTATTGCTCCTGACCAATGACGGTCGCTGGTCAAAGGCATTGATGGCACCAGAGAAAAAGGTTGAGAAAGTGTATCTGGTGAAGCTGAAAAATCCGGTGACAACGGACTATATCGCCGCCTTCGCCAAAGGAATGTATTTCCCGTTTGAGGACATCACGACGCAACCGGCGAAATTGGAAATCATCTCCGAGACCACGACGCAAGTCACTCTGATGGAAGGTCGATACCACCAGCTAAAAAGAATGTACGGACGCTTTCGGAATCCTGTTCTTGGCCTGCACCGAATCTCAATTGGGAATGTGGTACTCGACCCTTCTCTTGCGCCCGGTCAAAGCCGAACACTTTCGATACAAGAAATAACGTCGACGCAAGTAACAAGTGACGTGACGTCATCCAACTGACAGGCAGACGCACGAGACGGACCACCGTCATATTGAGGCCAAATCCCGGTAATATGGCAAGAATCCTATGTTATCTTCCTAATCACTACCCTATACTTCCGTTCCGTCCTCGCCGTTAAATGCAACCACGGCAAACACAACCAGAGTCTCCACGTTCAGATGCAGAAATCTCCTTCAAGAATTCGTAATGCCCTTCGAAACAACCCATTTATCTACCAAGCTTATGGTCTGGTTCGTCGCATCGCTCATGAATATCAGCTCTATGTTCATACATTAAAATTCAAGGCCGGAAGCGGGCTTGCCAGCGATGGAAAACCCGTTCCTCCTCCAGCCCTTCGCTTCCGTGTGCACGGTGACCTGAGTGAAAAATCGTTTATTTCCGGAGGACAACAGGCAAGTTCAGATTTCAGATCGATACTGCTGCGTCACGGTCACGAACTCAATGAATCCAGTCGCTATTTAGATTTCGGTTGTGGTTGCGCCAGAGTATTAAGGCACCTTTTTACTTCCAACCAACAGACCGAATTCTATGGCACTGACATCGATCCGGAAGCAATTGAATGGAACTCTCAACACTTCGGTGCTCAAACAAATTGGAGCGTAAATCAACCAACTCCGCCAACGATATATCGAGACAATCATTTTGATGTCATTGTCAGTAACTCAGTCTTCACTCATCTTGATGAAGCTCTGCAGTTCCAGTGGCTGGAAGAGATTGAGCGTATTCTCGCTCCAGATGGAATTGCAATTCTCACCGTTCATGGAGATTCAGTCTGGAGAGGCTATTCGAATCTAGTGACAACAATAGAAGAGACAGGTTTTCACTTTTTACGGAACTATGTGGGTTTCTGGCGCTTCGATGGCTTGCCTGATTTCTATCAAGTCACGTTTCATAGCAGAGACTATATTTACAAAAACTGGTCGCGTTACTTTGACATTGTAGCGTATGAGGAGAGCGCAATTGCCAAGCATCAATCGGCCGTGATACTGCGAAAGCGGAATAGCATTTGATACCTGAACTCTGAGGTATCAGAAATTAGTACAGTGGGCTCCCGATGGCGCTTCGTTTGAACCCAGTGCAACAGGCGCCGGTGCCGCATAAGGATTGATAGGAATCGATTCTCTCGCATCCAGAATTAGTAACAATGCAAGACAGGCTACCGTCATGAAGCCAACCACAGGACGAGAGGGTAGTGACGGTGCAGATAAATGACTCAAATCTCTGTTTTTCATGCCGGCACAGACCTCAGAATGGGCGCACCTAATCGCGCCGGGGTCAACAATAACGGGCGCAGTGTAATGCCAAGACATGAGCCGGCAAAAGCCGCCACCAGCCACACCCAACCATGCAGACTGCCAGTGGAAATTCCGCTGAAATAGGCACCCACATTGCAACCAAAAGCAATACGGGCGCTATACCCCAAGATCACGCCGGCCACCGCAATAAACACCCAGCTGTGGTTGCGCAGCAGCGACACCTGCGCATCAACATTTTTGCGCCAGCGCATTACCACGAAAGCCCCTACGATTAGACCAATATTAGTAAGTGACGTCACGTCGGTAAGCACGGATTGATGTAATCGAGTTGCTTGCGCAGGCGTACCCCAGAATGCAGTACCGGCCAGATCTATACCCGACGCCTGTACAACCTTGGCACCCCACAAGCCAAGACCGTAAACCACGCCCCAGGATTGCCCGGCAATGACCAGATTCAATACTGCCAGAACGGCAATCAGCAATGCGGCCAACCACAGGCGTCGTGCCGGCAAACGTTTGCCCGGATCAGCGCGCGTTATGACGACAGCGGCAAGTGCGACAAGACCGAGCAGTGTCACCCACAAACCCCCACTGTCACCCAAAATCCCCTGCATCGTATAGACCGGCAACGACCCTAGCGACGTCCACCACGCCAGATGCAGAGTTCCCAGAAAACTGCCCGCCACAAAACCAAGCAGAGCAAGAAAACCTATCAGATTGCCGCTTCCCGCATTCACCAACGTGCCGGAGCCGCATCCCATCACCAGTTGCATGGCGATGCCGAAGATAAAGGCGCCACCGATCATGGCAAATCCGACCGGGGCATATGCACCGCTCAGTTCATCGGGAAAAGCGGCCAACAAAGGAAACGCAACCGAGGCAGTCAGACCAATGGCGAGAAACTGGGCGAGCAGGCCCCTACCGTCGCGCTCTGTCACTATCAATCGCCACGGCCCGGTGAAGCCGAAACGACATCCTTCCAGCACCACACCAAAACCCAATCCTATAATGATGAGGAAAGCCGAACGCGGTCCGGCCAATGCGAAAACCATGAATATCAGCAACAGCATGAACACAATCAGTAAGGGGCGGCGCCAAGATTGCATTGCAGGTGAGTTCATTAATCAGGCACCCAGGAGTTTGCCGAACCAGTCGGTCGTCATCTGCCAGTAATAGAGAATGCGGTTCGGCTCGTTGTCCATTGGTCGATCCGCCATGCTCCACTCGGTCATGCTTTCAGCATAAAGGCGCGTGTTTGGCACTCCCATCACTTCGCTCATCAAGAACCAGTTAATGGAAGCCAGATGTCCCGTATTGCAGAACGACACCGTCAGAGGCGCCGATTTATCGTCATAAGAGGCAAGAATCGATTTAACCTGAGTCGGCGGTTTCACCGCACTGCCGTCGAACCAGCTTTCAAAACTCAGGTTGCCCGCGCCACGAATAGTGCCAGGACGTCCGGAAGAAGCCTGCTGCCCCGTAAAAAACGACGCCTGCCGCGCATCGATCAAACGTGCGTTGGGGTCATCGACAAGCGTTTCAATTTCTTGCGTTGTGGCCTGCCAGTCGTCGTGCCAACGCGGTGTAAAGGATGATAGTTCAACCTCTGTCGGTGCTGTTGTCGTTGGTAATTGCTGGGCGATCCAGGCATTGAAGCCTCCATTTATAATGGCTAGGTCTTTCACCCCCAGCGATTTCAAGGTCCAATATACCCGTGTTGCAGCTCCCATATCAGAGGCGTTGCTGCCCTGATGAATAACTGCCACCGGAATATCTGCCGTAATGCCGAGTTGCCTCACGTGGTGAGTCAAGGACTCAATATCCGGCACAGCACCCGGATTTTCCTGAGGGCCACGAAAAAGTGCGTAGGGTGCTGACACTGCGCCGGGAATATGGCCCTTGGTGAAGTCACCGGTGACCTGTATCACCCGTACTTCCGGCGAATGCTGCAGGATCGTAGCCAGCTGCGCCGGCTCCATGAGCGATTCCCACCCTTTGGGAGCGGCCAAGGCAGTCAGTGGCAGAACCGCAACGAGAGGCAAGATGAGAAATTTAAGAAATGGTTTCATCAGAAAGTGCACCTAAAATGAGCGATTGAGTAATACTACTCCAGCTTGTCCAAAATAATCTGTAACGACCTTGTTACAACTGGCATCGGCTCCTCCGTTTCCCTCGACACTGTGAGTGTGATTCCGGGATTATCCGGGGATGAAACGCTATCTTCGCGGCTTTGATGAGGAGTAGAATGCTAGCACGTGCTTTTAAGACCCGTGCAACAATAACAATTGAATATCAGCGTCAGACACGCTGCAGTCATATCTGGCAGCAAAAGTCTTTAACGACGGAGGAGTGGAGTCATGAAGAAGAACTATTGGAAACCGTTACTGGTTGGCGCGCTGGCGGCGCTGGGTGCCATCAGTGGCGCACAAGCCGCCGATCGAGTCGGCAACTTCGCGTTATTGGATACCGACGGTAACTTTCACCAGCTGAACAAATATGGTTATCAGGATGCCGTTGTCATCGTCGCACAGGCGAATGGCTGCGTGGCAAACTACGACCAGAATTTCAAATACAAACTGATTGAAACCACCTTCCAAGATGCCAATGTCAGTTTCTTCATGCTCAACGTTGCTGGCGATGACCGCGACTCAGT
>JBBSPQ010000124.1:0-6309 GCA_038258585.1 Pseudomonadales bacterium | reverse complement strand
TGGCGCTCGACGCTCCTGCCAGACTCTGCTTACAAACGGTGATCTGCCACTGTACCACCCGACCCTTCAAAACCATTCTTCGAGGTCTCCCTGATATCGCCAAGAGTCGTGGCAACGTTCAAATCTGTGCACAAACGAATGACAGAGCGTCCCACACTAGCTCGAAGATGGAACCTGTTTTTATAGGAACGGCCGCCGTTACCTCCAAACCTGAGAACAGTGGTGATAAGCCCAAGTAGGCAGGAGCGTAGCGCGCCATGGATGGCGCGGTCCGAGCCCTACAAGGATGTATTCACGGGCGTCTCCTGCCTGCCTGGGCTTGTCACCACTGTTCCGCACCATTGCATACAGCCCAACATAACAAGCTTTCACAGACACGGGTGTGGGTTTTGAGCTAACATACCGCGCTTGATTCATGCTGTTGAGGTTGCCCCTGAGTTATATGCAGACCCCCTATTCTTTCGCGCTCGGCCAACGCTGGCTGAGTGAGACCGAGCCTGAACTGGGCCTCGGAATTGTGACCGATCTCGATCACCGCACCGTGACTATCGAATTCCGGTCCTGTGACCAGATTCGACGCTACGCCAAACATCAGGCGCCTCTCAATCGTATTGTCTTTGCCTCTGGCGACTCGATCACGACCTGTACAGGTGAAGACCTCATCGTGGTTGATGTCGAGAGTATCAATGACGTCATGGTTTACAGCGCCCATCGTAAAGACAATGTGGCAGACGTCATTAATCTGCCCGAAGCGCTGCTCAGCGATACGCTAGTGTTAAGCAAACCTACCGAGCGTCTTTTCTCTGGGCAGACCGATGCTGCGCAGTGGTTTTATCTCAGGCAGCATACGCTGGAGCGTCTAGCCGAGATCGAAAAGTCGCCGGTGTTGGGATTGTGCAGCGGTCGTACCGATCTCATTCCGCATCAACTTTATATTGCCTCGGAAGTGGCGGCACGCCATGCGCCGCGAGTAATGCTGGCGGACGAGGTTGGCCTAGGCAAAACCATTGAGGCAGGTTTGATTCTGCAACAACAATTGGTCAATGGTCTGGCCAGCCGCGTGCTGGTGATTGTGCCCGAACCGCTTCTGCACCAGTGGCTGGTGGAAATGCTGCGCCGATTCAGCCTGCACTTCAGCCTTTATGATGAAGAACGTTGCAGCGAAATCCTTGAGGCCATGGCTGATGAAGAAGGTGGGGTACGTAATCCCTTTATGGAGGAACAACTGGTACTGACCAGTATCGACCTCTTCCATCGTCAACCGGAGTGGTATGAGTTTGCCGTCAATGGGGAGTGGGATCTTTGTATCGTGGATGAAGCCCATCACCTGCGTGACGATGCCTCAGGTGACCGTAATTCCGATTATGCCCGTATCAAGGAAATTGCTGAATCCAGCAAAGGCATCCTGCTGCTGACGGCCACCCCAGAGCAGATGGGGCAGGAGAACCATTTTGCCCTGCTGCAATTGCTCGACCGGAATCGTTTCAATGATTATGCGAAATATCATGACGAGCAGGAGCATTACAGCAATCTGGCGACAACAATTAATGCTCTCGTAAACAAAGCGGTTTTGGAAGACGCTCATCTGCAACAGTTGCAGACGGTTCTGGCGAAGCATAATTCCCCGGAAAGCAGTGCTGAAATTCTAAACGTCCTGATGCCCTCCTCGACTGCGAGTGAGAAAGAACGTCAAGAAGCGCGCGAGCGTTTAATACGCATATTGCTCGATCAGCACGGCACTGGTCGCATTCTTTTTAGAAATACACGTCGTTCGCTGACCGGGTTTCCCAGTCGTTCACTTAATGAAGTTAAACTGGCGCTACCGGAGCAGTACGCCACGCTGCTGAAAAATACTTCAGGCGTCGATGCACACCTGCGGCCGGAGAGTGCGTTCATCAGCGCCGTTGCTGATCAGGACGACGATGACGATGACGTTATCACCCTGCCCTGGACCGCGTTTGATAGTCGTGTGAAATGGTTGGTGGAATTTCTCCAGCGCAATCGTGGTGAGAAGGTATTGCTGATCTGCGCTCAGGACGTGACTGCGATCAGTCTGGAAAAATATCTGCGCGTCATCGCAGGCATCCGCAGCAGCGTATTCCATCGTCATATGAACATTATCGATCGCGATCGTGCTGCCGCCTATTTTGCCGGCAGTGAAAGCAGCGCTCAGATACTAGTGTGTTCGGAGATCGGCAGTGAAGGCCGTAACTTCCAGTTTTGTCGCCATTTGGTACTGTTTGATCTGCCGTTGAATCCGGATCTGCTAGAACAGCGCATTGGACGTCTTGATCGGATTGGTCAAAAGCACACAATTCAAATTCATGTCCCGGTATTCGAGGGCAGCGCTCAGAATCGTCTTCTGCGTTGGTACCACGAGGCACTCAATGCATTTGAGCAGGTGGCGCCTGCTGCTTATCGCATCTACCGACAATTCGAAACCGAGCTTCACGATCATCTGGAGAGAGACACTGAAGAAGTATTCTTTGACGCCTTTCTGCTCGAAGCTCGCGCTATGAATCGCGCTCTGAATGCAGAGTTGGAACAGGGTCGCGACAGACTTCTGGAAATCAATTCTTTCAACAAAGATGTTGCCGAGGACATTGTGGCGTCCATTGAGAGTTTTGAGGCCAGTTGCACGCCAGAGGCGTACATCAAGGAAGCCTTCGACGCCTTCGGGATTCATTACGAACACAACTCGGACGAAAGCTATATCGTGCAGCCGACGGAAGACATGATGGTCTCCGAGTTCCCTGCTTTGCCCGATGAAGGAATGCAAGCAACCTTCGATAGGCAACTGAGTCTGCACCGTGAAGACATTCAGTTCCTTACCTGGCAGCATCCGCTGGTGCGCGGCACCATAGATCTGGTGCTCGATTCACCACAAGGCGGCGCAGCCGTTAGCGTACTTAGCCCGCGAGATACGTACGACACCGCGCTGGAAGATCACGACATCATCATCGAGGCAATTTACAGGACGGTTGCGCCAGCGCCACGTCATCTGCAAATGCCACGATTTCTGCCGGCAACCAGCTTCCATTTCACCCTGACCCGTGAAGCTGGCGATGATCAACGCAAAACCGGTGATGTCAGTACCGCCTTAGAACTGTTGCGCGCTAAACTGCGCTTTATCGACAAGCACGAAGCCGCGACGCTGGTCAGTGACAATCAAACCGAGATCATCAAGCTGCTGCAAAAAGGCGAGGCCATGGCGCAGAAGCTGATGTCCGAATCGGTCAACACCGCCGCCACGGGCATGTTGCAGATTCAGACCAATGAAATCAAAAGACTGGTTGCATTGAAGAAGGTCAACCCCAACGTCAGAGAGTCTGAGCTGGATTATTTGAAAGAACAAACCCTGCAACTGCACCAGTGCCTGAAACAGGCAAGCGTAGAGCTGGTCGCAGTGCACGTCATATTCAGGACAGGTTGAGCACTAGAAGAAACCCCACAGGAGAAAAGTAGGACGATGATTACAGCAACAGGCACTTCAGTAGGCACGAACCCGGCAGCCAATCCTTCCGGAAATGCCGCACATCCGGCGTTCGAGTGGATTCGCAGCCAACGGATTCCGACTCTCAATGTGCTGATGGAAGAGTATCGTCATCGTGTGACGGGTGCCCTGCACTACCATCTAGCTGCCGATGATCCAGAGAATGTGTTTTTGGTCGCGCTGCGAACCGTTCCGATGGACTCCAAAGGTGTGGCGCACATCCTTGAACATACCGTGCTGTGTGGTAGTGAGAAATACCCAGTTCGTGATCCGTTTTTCATGATGATTCGGCGGTCACTCAACACCTTCATGAACGCGTTTACGAGTAGCGATTGGACGGCCTATCCGTTCGCCAGTAAAAACCTGAAAGACTTTAACAATCTTTTGGAAGTCTATCTCGACGCCGTATTTTTCTCGCGCCTCCATGAACTGGACTTTGCGCAAGAAGGCCACCGTATGGAATTTACCGAACCCACGAATGCCGATAGCCCGCTGCAATACAAAGGTGTGGTGTTCAACGAAATGAAAGGCGCCATGAGCTCCACAAACTCGATTCTGTGGCATACGCTTAGCAAGTATCTCTACCCCACCACCACCTATCACTACAACAGTGGTGGCGAACCCGAACACATTCCCGATCTCAGTTACGAGGAATTGAGGTCGTTTTACGAGAGTCATTATCATCCCAGCAATGCGGTATTCATGACTTATGGCGACATCCCAGCGTTCGAGCATCAACGTCGTTTTGAAGAGCTGGCACTGTCCCGCTTTGAAAAGCTCGACATCAACATTCACGTGGGTGACGAAAAACGTTATTACGCGCCAGTGCGGGTGCAGGAAAGTTATCCACTTGAAGAGCAGGAAGCGGAAGAAACAGACAACGATAAAACCCATGTCGTTGTCGCCTGGCTGCTCGGCAAGGGCATCCATCTGGATGACATGTTTCAAGCCCAACTTCTTTCGAGCGTGTTGCTGGACAACAGCGCAAGCCCGTTAATGAATATGCTTGAGACCTGTGGTCTCGGTGCTTCCCCGTCGCCCTTGTGCGGTCTCGAAGACAGCAGCCGAGAGATGAGTTTCATCTGTGGCCTTGAAGGTTGCGCAGCCGACAGCACAAACGAAATTGAGACACTGATTCGCGACACGCTGGTCAGGATCGTTGACACAGGCATTCCAGACGAACAGGTTGAAGCAGCCCTGCATCAACTGGAACTGAATCAACGCGAGATCACAGGTGATAGCCATCCTTATGGTCTGCAACTTATAATCGCAGGCCTTTCCAGCGCCATTCATGGTGGTGACCCGATTCAGTTGCTGGACATTGACCCCGCTCTGGCGCGTCTGCGTGAGCAGATCAAAGATCCAAAGTTTATTCCAGATCTCATTGTGAGATTGCTACTTAATAACTCTCATAATGTGGTGTTAACACTCAAGCCAGACTCAGAACTGGCGGCACGGCAGGTCGAGGCAGAAGTGCAGAAATTGCACTCAATCAAGACCGCTCTGACGACAGAGCAAACTCAAGCAATTATCGAACGCAGCCAGCAATTGACACAACGTCAGGAAGCTCAGGACGATCCGTCACTGCTGCCTAAGGTGGGTCTGGAAGACGTGCCTGCCGACCTTCCCATAGTCCCGAGTCAGCAATCGGCAATTTTCGCCGGCGGCATTGCCCTGCCAGTCAGTTTTTACGCGCAAGGGACGAATGGTCTCAGCTATCAACAGATCGTGGTGGATCTGCCGCACATGGATGATGAATTGCTGGCCGTTCTTCCCTACTACACAACCTGTGTTCCCGAATTTGGTGTAGGGCAGCGTAGCTACGGTCAAGTGCAGACTTGGCAATCAAGAATCAGTGGCGGCGTGAACTGTTATGCCAGCATTAGAGGGCAAGTCGACAACGAGCAAGACAGCAAAGGTATTCTGGTGCTGTCTAGCAAGGCGTTGCGAGCTAATCAGGACGACTTATCTGATCTGCTGCAACAGACTTTCAGCGACACCCGGTTCGATGAGGTGCAGCGTCTGCGTGAAATCATGGACCAGATTACCGCCCGCCGCGAGAACAGCATTACAGGTCATGGGCATTCCCTGGCCATGTCGCTGGCCAGTAGCGGCATGAGCCCAACCGCACAGCTGAGTCACCGTTCCAGCGGATTGATGGGCATCAATACGCTGCGCGCACTTACCAAGGCAATCAGGAACGACGACGCAGCGAAAGCACTACTTGAAAAATTCAAGGCCATTCATCAGTTGGTAGAGAATGCACCCAAACGCTTTCTCTTGATCAGCGAGGCTGAGAATCAGAGTGCGTTGCAGCAAAGCGTGGCACAGCAGTGGTCTACGGTCGCAGCAACGCCATCGCTGGATTTCAGCCCGCTGCAGTTGCCAGCTCAACGCAATCAGGTGCGCCAGATATGGACGACCAACACACAAGTAAACTTCTGTGCTAAGGCTTATCCAACGGTGCCGGGAACACACCCCGACCATGCAGTGTTGTCGGTGCTGAGCGGATTTATGCGCAATGGCTTCCTGCATCGCAGCATCAGGGAACAGGGCGGTGCGTATGGTGGTGGTGCAGATCAAGACGCGAACTCAGCGTCTTTTCGCTTCTACTCTTATCGCGACCCACGTCTAACCGACACGCCGAACGACTATGATCGAGCCATAGACTGGGTGCTGAACGAGAAGCACGATTGGAGACAGGTTGAGGAATCGATTCTAGGAGTGATCAGCGGCATGGATAAGTCATCCTCGCCAGCGGGCGAAGCGAAACAGGCGTTCTACAACGATCTGTTCGGCCGCACGAGAGAGCAACG
>JBBSPQ010000123.1:0-6334 GCA_038258585.1 Pseudomonadales bacterium | reverse complement strand
CGTTCCGGCGCTGTTGGACTGTGGCCGCATGCAGGGTGTCATGCTAGAATTCGCCGCTTTAGTGCTCCGGTAGCTCAGCTGGATAGAGCGGTCCCCTCCTAAGGGACAGGTCGCAGGTTCAAATCCTGCCCGGGGCACCAATCATTAATTCGCAACACTCCGATAAACTAAAACACACAACGATATGCAGCTAAACGCCACATACCCATACCATTTTCATTGAGGTGGCACGAATGGATGAGAACACAATTGTTTATGACAGGTTTTCATGTGACGCCTGTGCCGATGAATCCAAACTTGATTTCGATTTCACGATGGCGTTTCAACCCATTGTCAACTGCCGGATCAATCAAATATATGGGTATGAGGCCTTAGTCCGCGGCTTGAACAATGAATCCGCTTACTCAGTAATATCGAAAGTGAACGATGATAATCGCTATTTGTTTGACCAACTTTGTAGGGTTAAAGCTATAGCGCTTGCGTCCAAACTTAAACTCGATTCGATGCTCAGCATTAATTTTCTTCCAAAAGCAATTTATAAACCTGAGCGTTGTATACGCACCACATTGGAAGCAGCCAAGAAGTATGACTTTCCAACAGACAAAATTATGTTTGAATTTACGGAAGTTGAGAGAATTGATGATAGCAAAATCGTAAAAGGCATCGTTGAGTATTATAAGAAATTGGGGTTTATAACCGCAATTGACGATTTTGGATCGGGATACTCTGGTTTGGGATTACTAGCAGACTTTCAGACAAACTTGATCAAATTCGATATGGGACTGATTCGAAATATTGACAGAGACGAGCCTCGCCAATTCATAATCAAAAACTGCATGAACTTATTGCGTGATTTGAATATTACTGCTCTGGCAGAAGGGATAGAAACAAAAGAGGAAATGTTTTGGTTAAAAGATGTCGGGATCGAATTGATGCAAGGATATCTCTTTGCGAAACCCGGCTTTGAGAGTCTCCCTGCAGTCAATTTTAGTGATTTCCAAGTCATTGAGTTATAAAAACATCGCCAACAAAACATTTGCAGGCGCAGAAAATCGCGCAATTCAACGTTTCATTTAGCCATTAAGTAATAACTGCCGCCTTAGCATGCTCCTCTTCCTTTTGTGGAGGCACAACTTGTGGAGGCACAACCGACGGCAGTCCAAGCGATCTCATCCACAATTCTCGCGACCACGCTTTAGAGTTTTGTAGATGTTCATCCTCTTGATCTCCCACCTCTTGTATCGCCTCTTGTAACGCTTCCAGAACCTCAATACGGTCATTACTTTTCATCACGTACTCAGCCAACAACTCCCAATTCTGATGATCCTTGGTTTCAGCCAGTGCCACACATTCTGCGGCCACCAGTTGAGGATCTGCACCACTACCAGCACCGAGAGCCAACTTCATTGATTTAGCCAGAGAAAGCATGATCTCGTGAACAACACGTCTTCCCGCAGTGAGTTCTGTAGGGTCAATATCAAGTTTTTCGAGTACACTTTCCAAAATTTGAACGTGCTGCCTGGTTTCTTCCAGGTATTCCTGCCATTTCTTTTTCAAGTCAGGATTTACCACACATTTAAGCGCAGTCTCATAAATTGGTACTCCCCCCAATTCGGTTTCAAGAGCTTGTATCAAGAGTTCCCTTAATTGTTTTTTCAAGTTAGTTCTCCTGCTTTGAATGTCATAGACCGGTGGATACGAAGTAAGAAGCAGCAACTGTGCCAATAAAATTAGATATATTTTTCAATAGGTTAAGAATCTATCTCGAAACAGATAAAATCCGTTATGGAATATTTACAAGGTAGCGGAAGAATTTTACAGGGTGCGACTAGCGCGGCCCGTAATGTGGCATTTCCCCATTCAACTCCAACGCACCAAGATCGGGTGCCGCGCCACCAAAACCATCGTTTACATTGGGCAAGTGCACTCCACTGTCGACCGCCGCTGAACCGGACTCGAGTCTGAAATCTAAACCGTCTGCCTCGTAAACATTCTGGAGCTTGGCAATATCCTGTGCGTTCAGCATTGGCACACTGCGGAACACAGAGTAATCCACCATGATGCTGTGCTGATCCTGACCTGTACCCTGACTGTAGTCGTTCAACGTGGAGAATGAACGTTGCTCAAAGAACGGACGTTTATCTGGTCCTGGATAGTCTGCCAGTACATCAGCGGGCGGCGTATTCCACTCAAACACGTTTTCTTTACCGGGATACGAGAAAAACCCGTTGTAGTCCGACGATGTGTAGTTGGTGTTGCTGCTGATATTGAATAATCCGGATGCCGCGTTCTGACCAAGAATCAGGTTGTTGCGCCAGTGACTGTTTTGCAACGCTCCCTCTGTCTCGGAGAAAATGGTGTTGTTGTAGAAGAGCACACCAGCGGCACCCGTGGTCAGACGCGTAGAACCGCCTGGAAGATTGTAGGCAATATTGCGAATCCAGTAGATGGGGCCACCCATGGTGGGCTGGTTGCAGAACGCATGCGAGGGATGATTGATCAGCATGTTACGCATCACTCTGATGTTATGCATGCTGCCATCCACTTCGATAGGATTGTCGTGGCTGTTGGTGATGTAGTTATTGTAGAAGTCGATAGAAACGGGTCGCCTGTCCCAGTATTCTTTCGGCGGGTATTTGGGCCCGTAGGTACCAGTGCCCGATGGAAGGGTGCCATCGGGGTTGCCATACGTTTCCACATTGATGCCGTCATGGAAATCGGCGATGTAATTATAGGCAACCACATGTCCGGGCCCGTATATCTTCACTGCGACATAAGAGGCCATGACAGGTGGATGCACCTGTCCGTCAACCCCATCAAAGCGCGACCACAGTTCCGGATCGGACCAGCCAATCAACCGTGTAGGATCGTTGCGACCATAGAACCAGTTGTCAGCGATATAGAAATTACTAGAGCCTGAATAATTAGTGAACACGCCCGCCCCTACATCCTCAAAGCGCGAATGCTTAACCGTTAGACCCTTGGAACCCGCAATAAACTGCTTACCCGCGAGTATGGCGATTTCACTGTTGCGGAACGTGATCCCCTCGAAATAGGTGTAGTCTGCCGCCTGCACATTGAACAGCGCGTAGTTACCTGCCCCATCGAAAATCACTTCACCATCACCTGCCGCTTTGATGGCGATGGGACGTTCTGCAGTACCGTCCGCGGTCAGATAATAGGTACCATCCAGCGGCATCAATCGGTTAGCGTTACCAGTGGTGTATTCGTAGCGGTTGTATTCGTACAAACCTGCATGAACCAGAATCGTATCGCCTGGCACAACCCGCGGTCTTCCGGTTGTAGACCAGTCAGTACCGGAACAAAAGAAGTTGTACGCACACATGAGTCCTTCAAAGGACGGTTCGATCTTCTCGCCTTCAAACCCATGGGAATAGACGTGAAATACCCGACCCTGTTCGTAAGGCACGGGTTCGGGTCGAGTGCTGACCTTTACTATTTTTTCAGCCTCGCCACGCACACCGTCCGGGTCCGTGATGGTGAAGCGCGCCTCGTAGGCGGTACCCTCTTCCAGATTCATGATGCTGCCGGCAAACATCGGCGGAAGCTCCACGTCGAACTGCACACTAGAATAAATGCGTTCGCCGCCCAGTCGCAACATCGGCAGGCCTTCCTGCCAAGTGTCAGTTCCCTGTTTGCGATAGGCCACGACAACGTTGGAATTGCGGTTGTCATCCCCGCGAATGAACCACTCGAAACCGAGGTTTTCGAGTGTTGGCGGTTCGATGACCAGCTCGTCAGCGTATACGTGGTTTTGCTGAGTCGTTGCAGTTTGCGCGACCGCGTTGAGGCTGGGCACACACAGCAGGGAAAAACTCAGAGCAATAACAATGAGCGAGTTGTTCTTGTTCATGAAGCATCCTTTAATTTTTATTTTCTTAGGAAGTCACTGGCTTCAAGATCACTTGCCTAAAGATCACTTACGGTAACTCTTACCAAGGCCAGCGTCTACGCCATTCTATACTCTTCCGCCAGATCATCCAGACTGTCAATATGGATGCCCAGATCATTCAAGAGTCCGTCCCGCAGACTGTAGATCCAACCGTGAATTGTCAATGACTGTCCATTGTCCCAGGCCCGCTGCACAGCGTGGGAATGGGAGACATTTTTTACCTGTTGCTTTACATTGAGTTCACACAACAAATTGTAGCGTTCATCGTCGGAGGCCAGACCATCCATACGTTTCTTGTTGCGAAAGTAAAGGTTCTTGATGCTGTATAACCAGTTGTCAATAAGGCCGTGCGAGGTTCTGTCCATCGCTGCTTTCACACCCCCACACCCGTAGTGACCGCACACAATAATATGCTCAACCTTCAGTACCGCCACAGAGTATTCGATGACCGACATGCAATTGAAGTCGGTCTGCACCACCAGATTGGCAATGTTGCGGTGCACAAAAATTTCGCCTGGCAGTAATCCGATAATTTCGTTGGCAGGCACCCTGCTGTCGGAGCAGCCTATCCATAAATAATTGGGGCTTTGAGCGGTGGAGAGCTGCTGAAAAAAATCCGGATTCGATTCACTTATTTTATCGGCCCAAGCTTTGTTGTTTTCGAGCAACTTGTCTAGATTATCCATATACAGCCTCATTGTTCTGTTCTTATTTCTTACAAAACCCGAAGGATTATAGCTTAATTCTCGTTGGTTCTGAGTCCAAGAAGAATCGCTGCCCCGATCAGGCTTATCCCTGCAATTCGTTCGATCCAGACTTTCGATTTACCCTTCACTTTCTCCGCAATCCAGCTCGCGCCCTTGCCATAAGTAGCGAGAAACATCCCGTCGATGGCAATGTAGGTGATACCCAGAATCGCAACCTGCGGACCGAGCGACACCTCGGCGTCGAGAAACTGTGGAAACAGCGCTGCAAAGAACACCACCGCTTTTGGATTCGCAGCCGAGGTAATGAAACCCCTAAACCACAGCGATCGGAGAGACGCCGACTGAACATTCTGATCGAACGACTTTGACCGAAAGGAATCGATGATTTTACGCAAGCCTATCCACACCAGATAGCTCACGCCTGCCCACTTCACGATCTGAAATCCGTACCGTGAACTTGTCACAACCACAGCAAGTCCGAATCCGGCCAGGATAATCTGAACAGTATTCGCAGAAAGATCGCCGGCGGCAGTTGCCAGTGATCTTCGAAAACCGTTCGACATACTGACTGAGATCATTAGCAGATGGCTGGGCCCCGGTGTACTCATGAACAGCAGTATCGTGCCGACGTAAAGTATCCATGTTTCGATTGGCATTGCTTTTATTCCTCTCAATCTACGTTTCTTAGGATTTATTCAATCTTTCACTTGTCTGGTAAGAGCTAATTAAACCAATAGGGAGTCCGTTCTGTCCAAAAAGGATTCAGGGTATTGGCTATGTAATAGGCGAAATGCTGCGCGCGAGTACTCACCGTGTGGTCCATCTCTTTCGCAGCCATATCGAGTTGAACGCACTGCCAGATATAGGGCTCTTGCCAGACAGTTCCGCCTTGCTGTTCAGCAAGGTGCCGTCGAGATCGGAAATGTTAAGGGTCATGGCGGGGCCTCAGAAAGATACGCATGCCCAGATCAAATAGACACAGCGCAGATCATATCCTCAATTGCGTTTCGCCAAAATGCTGAGCGACATTCCCCTTAATTGAGTGGCAAGCCGATTTAGAATCCAATACGATTGAACACGAAGAAGTGCTACCAACAATAAGGAACCCAACCATGAAACGCACCCTACTTGCTCTGATCGCTGCACCCGTCCTTTGGCTCTCTAGTTCTGCTATGGCACAACCCGAATACGTTCCCATCGAAATGGAAATAGACGTTGCCCGCCCAGCGGCAGATGTCTGGGCCAAAGTAGGTGAATACTGCGATATCGCTGAATGGTTGAATTTGGACTGCGTGCTGACTGCCGGCGACGGCGGGATCGGCACCGTTCGCGTACTCGCCAGTGGTCGTGTTACCGAAGTGCTGGTCGGACTGACAGAACTTTCCTACGGTTATACGCAGCCATCAGTAGAGGGGCGATTCTACAATCTCTACCACGGTTTTCTGGAGGCTCGTCCGGTAGACGCCAACAACTCGAAATTGCTATACACGCTGGTTCTGGATGTTTCGAACCAGCCCGACCAGGCCGCTAAAGATGCAGACGTAGCACGTCGGCGTGCTACGTTCGAAGCCGCACTGGTGACGATGAAGGGGATTGCAGAAAAGTAAGATCAGACAGAAAGGGGGGCAGGTGACATTAGTCGCCTGCCCCCCTTTCTTTTCGTGCAAACTTTTACACGCAAACTTTTTCACACAAACTATTTACACGCAAACGT
>JBBSPQ010000122.1:0-6349 GCA_038258585.1 Pseudomonadales bacterium | reverse complement strand
TGGGTTCTTGCCATTTCAAAATCGGCTTCTGAATAAGCCAGATTTCCCATGGTGTAATGGTAGTAGGGATTCTTGTTGTTGAAACGTTCGATAGAATTGGCGTAACGATCTGACGTTTCAAGGTCTCCAATGTTGTAGTAGTACTTCACCAAATTATTGATCGCTGTCGCATTGGTATTGTCTATGTAATACGCTTTCTTGTAAGCGTACTCCGCGAGTTTCTTTTCGCCCACTTTGTTGTAGGCTGTACCAATGTTGTTCCATGCAATCGACAGAGAAGGCTCAATCCATAACGAATTTTTGAAAAATCCCAGCGACTTGTCAAAATCTCCGTCGATCAGGCTTTCGACACCAAGATTATTGAAATAAAGCGCCCGCGAATGGGAGTCGCTAACAGTAGACGCCGTCAACTGCTGTAACGTGATTTCCGGCGTGAAATCTACGACGTAATGAGTACTTAGGCCAAAACGCCCAATCGCATTGATATGCTGACTGATGACCAGCAATTCCCCTCGGCGATCCCAACGCGGCCGCACTTTTACCGTCTGGAATTGTGCGTCCAATCCAAAGTGACGCGCCATCGCGATATAAAGGCTGACGACTGACAGACAGTTTCCCTGCCGATCATTGAATGCCTCTATCGCAGTGCGAGTCTTCACATCATCATATTGGATATTCAAATATTCAGAATCAAACAGCAATTGTTGTAACCGTTCTACGATATCTCTATCACTGCCCCGGACTGAAACGTTGGCATCAAGGTACGCGATAATTTCCTCATTCAGTGCAAGGGTGTCTATTTCGGGATAGGCGTCTTCATTCTGACTGATGACAGTCGAATCAAAATGACCGTTATCTGGAAATCCCACTTCCAGATGGATCATGGAGCATGCCGATATGTACAGACACAGCAACGTAACGCAGAGGGGTTTGTGCCAAAAAATGCAATTCAACATTGCCTTCACAATCTGGACGGCGTATTGCGCCCAGCCTTATCAATCTTCATAAATTCATAACGTCCGCGCGAGAAGTCCAAAGAGTGATCGACGACGCCTCTGACCAATGCGATCCACGCGGCGTGTCGTCCTGCACCGGCAGTACTGTTGCCCATCTTTTCAAAATCAGTTCTGCCTTCCAATCTATAAGCATCCGGGCCCCAGGCATCCCAGTGACGTACCTCACGCGTTGCCGATGCATAACGATAAACGACGGCGGCCTGAGTTCTTGCAATTCGCAGCTTGTCGGCCTGCAGAAACCGCACCTCATATTCCGTCTCAAATTCCGTGCTGTCATCAACACCCATAAAACGTACGGAGGAATCCACAATCACACTTTTTCTCACGTCAAGCTGACGCACGTAATTGAACGGTTCGTTGTCTATTCGAATCATTTCGACGCCAACATCAGTATCCTCAAGCGCGGAAGAAATCCGTACTCGACTACGTTCATCGATATCGACAATCGCATCGGATCTATTCTGCGCCGACCGCACTGCAAAGTCGAAATCTGCCTTCCAATCCTTGCTGCTTTCCTCTGGCAGGCGAGACCTTCCCTGCGTGGTTTCGAGCCAGAAACGATTCCCGTCATAAATCAAACTGACAAGGGTACTATCAAAGACCGCGGTTTCACCAAATGCTATTCCTCCGGGAACGATTATTTCCGGAATTGTAGAGGCTTCAAACTCATCCCCAAGACTCTCTTTGCGAAATACCTCGGGCTCGGCAGAGGCTATTCTGCGCAACGCGCGACTCTCAGGGTTAATGACCGAATTGCTGTCGCGCCTGACCGACTGTCCAAGATAGGCAAACTCTGCAATCTCTGATTCATAATCCCGCGCAGTGCCGGAATCAATGACGAGACGTCTGCCGGCGAGCACATACAACCTGCCCGCCAGTTCGACAGGGTCGGTGCTGACACTTGCCGTCAATACTGATCTAGTCAGAGGCGGTATCTGCATCACCACATGAGAGGCCCGAAACGCCTCGACCACCGCCATCGCCACGGTGTCGTCACTCGCCTCGTAGGACACAACATAGCGCTCGGCGACCTCTGCACTCAGCCAACTCTCGTAGAACTCCTCGTAATTCGGATTTGATGTCGTGATGCCAGAGGCGCCCTCCGGAAGCACCACAATGAGACCAATTTCATCGCGTCCATACGCAGCTTCCCAGGCATTGAGTTCCGGCGTTAACGGCAGGCTGGGCGGAGGAAGATCGGCAAGCCCACCCAGAACGGGTCGCTCAGGTTTCCCATTGGCTATCTCGCGGAGATTCAGGTTGTAAGCCACGTCAATGCCTGCGGCATCCAAAGATTCTGCGACGGCTGCCAGCACCGAATCCGGTTCGCTGGCGGGATCAAGGACAGCAGCCTGCAGCGGCACGGCAAACAGGAACATGCAGGTCAGCGTAGTCCTCACGCTATTGCCCAACCGCAGCACAGGGTTCAAATGCAATGCCTTGCTCGGCGGCATCCACCTTGTGGCTCAGATCGGCAATCCATCCTGGAATACCCCAGAAGTGCATAGGCCGCGCCAGGCGCACGATTAACGCCCTCGCGTCAGCGTAGCGCCCAGCTGCAATCGCGTAATAAATGGTCTGTTCCATTACAAAGCTATCGGCGGGCAAAGCATCGAACGCTCGCTGCTGATAGCTGCTGCCCTCCTGCCACTGCTCACCGTCCATCAGAAATATCTGTGCATAGGACAGATTCACCTCTGGCCGGTTTGGAGCTAGAGCCAAAGCCTTCTCGAAACTGGCGCGCATATCTGTCGCCATACGCTGACGCTCTTCGACAGAATATTGTCTTTCACAGCTCTTCAGCTCTGTATCCAGATACTGACCATGATCGAGAAACAGTTGCGGATCTGATGGTTCCAGATCGATTGCCTTTAGATAAGAGGATTCCACATCCGGCTCGGCGCCTTCTCCACTGAACGCCATGCGGCGCGAATCAGCCAGCCCGGAATATGCCCTGCCAGACTGTGTTCCTTTTGCTACAAGCGTGTTAAAAAACAATTCCGAAGATTCATATTTTCCAGCGTGTAGCGAGAGTTCTGCCAACTCAGAGGTAATGGTGTCTCCCACTGCCGGTGAAGCCTCTGCTGCCAGTTCGGGAGTGAAACTCATCAGCAGTCGATCAGGGTCGCCTGCATCAAGCATCATTTGGATAAAGCGTTCATATTCCCGCTCCAGACGTGGCAACGAAATGTCGAAAGCCCGATCATAAGCAAAACGCTGGGCACGTCCCTGCTGTAAAAAACCCAAATAATTTTGTAGTTGCGTACGCCGACTCGTGAACCCCTCAAACTGGTCCCCGTTCAATAGAAAATGAACAAACATTGCTGACTTTAAATTCGCTATCTGAATCAGGCGGGGCGAGGCCAGCGCGGCGTCATCATAAAGCAGTTCTTCTAAAGACAGAGAGTCGTTCAGAGTAATTGCCAGCTCAACTTCTGTGGTTTGCAAACCTCGCTGCGTTGCCTCTTCTTTCGTCACATCGATTCGACTGAAATAGTTCGCCATGCCCTCTTCATACCAGCGTGGCGACCCAACCGGCCGGTTATTGATCAGAAAATGGGCGTAGTGATGCTGGGCCAGATTCACCGAGGTCTCGTCGTCCATCAAAATCAGATAACTTGCCCGCGGCGAGAAGTACATATAAGCGTCATCTTCCCCTTCGGCAAAGAGATCATAATTACCTCGGCTGTCAAAGAGGAACACATGAGTTCTAATTGGATCGACTGGCGTGGAGAAAGATTCCCCCAACACCGAAACCGCAATCTGACGCCACGCCTCCAATTCTGTCGCCATGACTCCAGTTTTTTCGCGAGATAAAAGACTGTGGACATCGAAGTTGGTTGTGCCTGCCTCATACCAATGCTCGCGAGTGATCGCCTCCTGAGCGGTAATCTGAAAACTGGTCAACAACAAAACGAGTGCGGGGGCCAGCGGACGAATCATAGCTCTGCTCCATAACCTGAAAGGCTGGGGTACCAGTTAAGTTGTCCAAATACATCAAGACTAGCTAGAGCCTACTCCTGTGGCTTGGAGCTTGGCAAGGGGACGGGAAGCGAACGCCGTGGCCACAGTAATGGCCACGGCGTTGTCATAAGGAAAGGTCACTACATATTGGGATAATTGGGTCCGCCGCCACCTTCTGGCGACACCCATTGAATATTCTGGGCCGGATCCTTAATATCGCAGGTCTTGCAGTGCACGCAGTTCTGGCCGTTGATCTGAAAGCGTTTGCTGCCACCACTCTCTTCAACAATCTCGTAGACGCCGGCAGGGCAATAGCGCTGAGCCGGCTCATCGTACAGAGGCAAATTGTGGCTGACGGGAATAGTTGGATCAATCAGTCGCAAATGACACGGCTGATCTTCGGTATGATTGGTATTCGACAGAAAAACCGAAGACAGTTTATCGAACGAAATTTTTCCGTCCGGTTTCGGATAATCGATTCGCGGTGACTGCGAAGCCAATTTCATCTGCCTGTAGTCCGGCGACTTGTCCCGGAAAGTCAGTGGGAAACGCCCACCGAATATGTTGTGCTCCAGAAACACCAACGCACTGCCCAGCCAAAAACCCAGTTTGTGGAAACCCGCGCTGAAATTACGTGTCTTGAACAACTCGGTGTGCAAGGCTGAGGCTTTGAAACGCACTCCGTAATCCGTCAGATCGCTACCCGTGCTCGCGCTCTCTACCGGTTCTTTCAGTGCAGCGATAAGCGTCTCGGCCGCCAACATGCCAGACTTCATTGCCGTGTGGCTGCCCTTTATCTTGGCAGCGTTCAAAGTGCCCGCATCACACCCGATCAAGAGGCCACCAGGGAAACTCATTTTCGGCAATGAATTCAGGCCGCCTTTATTAAGCGCGCGCGCGCCATAACTCAGGCGCTTACCCCCCTCGATGTACTGTTTGATAACCGGATGCTGTTTGAATTTCTGAAACTCGTCATAGGGACTGATGTGTGGGTTTGTATATCCCAGATCGACAATAAGCCCCAGTGACACCTGATTATTGTCACTGTGGTAGAGAAATCCGCCGCTGGAACCGGCATAGCTTGCTCCTAACATCGGATAACCCGCCGTGTGCACAACCAGACCTTCCTTGTGCTTCTCCGGTTGAATTTCCCAGATTTCTTTCAAGCCGATTCCGTAATGCTGGGGATCGGAATCCTTGTCCAGTGCAAAGCGAGTGATCAACTCTTTACCAAGATGCCCGCGGCAACCTTCGGCAAATACTGTGTATTTTGCATGGAACTCAAAGCCGGGTTCATAGCTGTCCTTGTGATTGCCGTGAGCGTCCACCCCCATATCACCCGTCGCGACTCCTTTCACGCTGCCATCTTCGTGGTAGAGGATTTCAGCCGCGGCAAATCCTGGGAATACTTCTGCCCCTAACTCGGCCGCCTGTTCGCCTAACCAGCGACACAGATTACCCAAAGAAATAATGTAATTGCCGTCGTTATGCATCGGGCGCGGGACTATCAGTCCGGGAAACTTAAGAGCTTTCTGCGGCCCCGGCAAGTAGTAAACGTCGTCACCTGTTACCGCTGTGTTCAGAGGAGCTCCGCGCTCTTTCCAATCCGGAAACAACTCATCCAAGGCGCTGGTTTCAAAAACGGCACCCGAGAGAATATGAGCGCCGATTTCGGAGCCTTTCTCCAACACGCACACGCTGATTTCGGTCTCAGCCTCCTTTGCCAGTTGCAACAGGCGGCAAGCCGCCGACAGACCCGCAGGACCGGCACCAACAATGACGACATCAACTTCCATGGATTCGCGCTGCATACTCTCTTCTCTCTCCATTTTCTCCTGACCCGATGGTTGTAAACAGGGTGTCAAAACAGGAGCGCATTATGCTCAATCAACGGTCAAAGAGCAAAGTGCCACCCTCGGGAACTACTGTCTCATGACCCCAAAAATCCAATTGCAACCAAGCCAACAACAGTGAATATCGAGCATTTGCTCACCAATCCTTGCAAATTGTAACTGTTTAGAGCGCGTAAGCTCCTGTATTATTGCCCCTTTTTTTTATTCGATCAGGGCCACGTCAGGCGTTGAACGGAACCAATAACTACGCTTTTCCAGTTTGTCACCTAGTTAAATTCCGGAGTTAACATGACAGTTCGGCAACTCAGCAGACATTTTTTCGGTATTCCCGGTCTGCGTATCTCAGCACTGACATTAGCGATCTGCAGCGCGAACGTACTTTACGCGCAGGAAAAAGTCGCAGACGACCTTTCCACGGTCGTCTACCCAGCATCGTTCTTTGCCCAGTACACGCCTATCTCCGCCAACGACATGATTACTCGCATTCCGGGTGTCTCTCTTAACAACAATAACGGT
>JBBSPQ010000121.1:0-6350 GCA_038258585.1 Pseudomonadales bacterium | reverse complement strand
CAGAAAGAGTAATACTGGATACAGCGGCAACGAGCACACGAACACGAAAAGACGTGGGAGTAAAACGCATAAAAACCTCACAAACTTGAATCTGAGTAAGCTATGCAAAAACCCGCAGTTCGTCACAACGAATCAGGGATCGGCAAAGCAAAGGGTTGGGCCGCGATGGCGGCGTTCAGATCAGCGAGGTTTGTGGAGGAGAACGGGATCTTGCAGTGGTGGCGTGAACCAAAAGTGTCGGTTGAGAGAATGCGGCATACTGCTGCCGAACAATTGTCAGTACCAGCGTGGGAACAACCACTGGAATGGCATCGTCGTTGGAACCAAACTTCAAACATAGTTCGCAGTCGAGGTGTCTATTGAGATCGCCGGAATGGGAATGAACAAGAGAAGCTGTCTGCGAAAACAGGAAAATTAAGGCAAAGCTCAGCGCCAGCATTTTTCCGGCGCGCTTTCCTAAAAATTTTATCCTGCTTTCAATATGTTGCACGATAGACAGTTTCTATAAAGTAGAGGTTGACGGAGAAACCGTGCGCCCTCGTAAAGCCTCTGAATCAACTAGACTCACAGCACGCGAATGCTAGTTGTTCAGAGGCGGACTTACGGGCACAGAATATTGACCATGGCCGTTTGAAAAAGTTTCCAGCGAAAGCAAAATTATTTTCGCCATTTGTTATGTTGTAACATAACAGTCGCTTTTAGAATTGGCCAGTGCTTTTTGGTCTTAAGGGATTGTCAGCCAAGTGCGGCAGCAAAACGCTCCAGCGCCGCAAGCCCCACCACATCGTGAGCAACCAGAGTCAAATCCTGGCGTTGCAATTGTGGTAGGGCCTCTTTCAAAGTGGCCAGATGCACTTCTTCTTGGGTTCGGCGTTCATTGAGAAAATCACCCAGCCCATCGGGTAGACGTTTGTTCACCACCAACCCCCCCACGTTCACCCCTGAACGTCGCAGCTGCTCATGCAACTGTATGCTCTCCAACACAGGCAATCGCTCGGCCGCCAACACGATGACAAAGGACGTGCGCTCAGCATCGGACAGCGCGGTACGCAAGTCTCCGAAACGGCGGCGACGGCGATTAAGCAGAGTGCGAATCTTGTTTTCCCTATCCTTCAACGGATCATCGTCGGCGCCCAGCACTCTATTCGCCACGGTCTTGTCGTTACCCAGATTACGCAGAACCGCGCTGAAGCGCTCGGCCTTGTCACGCCGTTGAATCAACCCATCCGTCCACGCCGACATCATTTCGGGGAGTGCGATTAGGCGTGCAGTGTGGCCAGAAGGCGCCGTGTCGAACACGAGCAGATCATATTCACGCGCGGCCTGCTCCACCACCTCGGCAATGCGCTCCATGATCGCCGCTTCCTGCATACCGGGGGCATCGCGGGACAACTCAATATGCTTATCCACTTCACCGGCCAGATGGGGCGCCATCAATTTGCGTAGTGAGCCAGATACCTCTTCGAGATGTTCGTTCACGGTCTGCTCAGGGTCGAGTTCCATGCCATCCAGATTGACGGCGAGACGCACGGGACGCGGCCCCACCTGACGATTAAAGAGATGACCAAGGTTGTGTGCGGGATCAGTGGAGACCAGCAACACGCGCCGACCCTCAGATGCCATGGCCAGAGCCGCAGCGGCGGAGACGGTCGTCTTGCCGACACCCCCCTTGCCGCCAAAGAAGAGAATACTTTTAGATCTAGCGAGATCTAGCAGCATGACACGTGGTCCAGTGGCGAGCGCTCCATCCCCATACGACGATGCCAGTCGTGAAACCGGTCGTAAACCACAGGAAGCAGTTCCAGCGTGTAGTAGGTCGTCGGGTTTGGGATGCCAAGGCTTTCGGAGAAGACGAGCATCATGAACAAGTCATCTTCGTCGCGCTGTGCCCGCGCGAACTCGCGTCGATACGGGGCGATGTAGTACTCGCGCAAACCATCTTCAAGACGCTTAAAGAGACTCTTTCTCTTGTCACTGCCGGGGATTTCATTCTCATTCATGGGCGTTCTCCTGTGCAGCGGAGTATACGCTGCATGGCTACAACCGCTCAACGGGGCGGGCGGACGAACGAGATCGCGGGCCTGCGGGTTTCTTTGCCTTCTTCGCGCGCGCCGCTCGCAGTAAGCGTGTTTGCTTGGGGTCGAGTTGCAACGGACGGTATATCTCAACGCGATCGTGAGCCTTCAATACATAGTCTTGCGGCAATGGGCTTGCTTTGCCATCCAACAGCCTCGAAAAAATGCCGAGTGACGCCGTGTCTGGATCTATGTCTGGAAATGCATCGACGATGTGTGAAAGCTTTACTGCTTCCAACGCCGTGGTGCCCACCGGCACGTGCACAGGAATTATGCGCTGTTCATGAGCCAACGCATAAGCAACTTCTACGTCGATCATTTTGAGGTGTGGAATTTCACTCATAGGACGGCGTTTCATAAACCTGTTTGGCACGGGTGACTACTGAATCCACTAGCGTATTGGCGGAATGATTAAAAATTTTCTCCAATGCGTAGCCCACCAAGCCCCCGGCAAAATCAAATTCCATCTCCAACGTCACCTTGCAGGCATTCTCGCCCAGTGACTGAAATCGCCATGAGGCTCCAAATTTCTTGAACGGCCCCTCTACCAGATGCATCTTCATTTCTTCGCCGGGCTTGAGCGTATTACGCGTTGTAAACGCATGCTGTATGCCCGCTTTCCCCAACGTCAACTCCCCTACCACTTCACTCTCTGAACGGCTCAGCACCTTCGCTTTCTGACACCCTTGCATGAACTGCGGATAGCTCTCGATATCATTCACCAGGTCATACATCTGCTGAGCAGAAAACGTCACCAGCGCGCTGCGATCGATGCGGGTCATAACAGGCTCAACAGGTCAAACGCAAAATACTTCTGCGACAACGAATTCAGGAACACAAAAAGTAGTACGACAGGAATGAACGTGCGCAAAGAGAACGTCATGTATTTCTCAAACAACGACCCCGCATAGTTCTCGTGTCCAATAGAAAGCTCTGCCGTCAGACCTCCGTCTTTTCGCCAGCGATACGCACAAAGGATACAGGCTAGGAAGCCGACGAACGGCAGTATCACTTCCGAGAACGTGTCCGCCAAGAGATCGAAGAACGACTTTTGCCCGCCGCCATACGAAATGAAATCGGTCAGGAAATCCGACATGCCGAACGACATTGCTGCAAACACGGCGAAAACGCTTACCATTGCCGCTTGCGTCAACACCGCCTTGGTGCGTGAAAATTGCCACTCATCAATCATGTAAGAAATTGGAATTTCCAGAATGGAAACCAACGATGTTAATGCCGCAAAAAAGACCAGTGCAAAAAACACAGCTGCTACAATACTCGCGCCAATGAAACCGACTGTCGTCTGCATCGACAGAAATATCTGAGGCAGGTAAGTGAAGATGAGACCGACACTGCTGCTGGAAAGATCTTCAGGATTCGTTGCCGGGTTGAACGCAAAAATTGCCGGCAGAATCAAAAGCCCGGCAAAGAAAGCGACGGAGGTGTCGGCGAGTGCCACGAAGCGGCTAGAGCCGATAATGCTGTCTGTTTTAGTGAAATAGGAACCATAGGTAATCATGATACCCATGCCCAGCGAGAGCGAAAAGAACGCCTGATTGAGTGCCGCGTTAACCACGCCGCTGTCAAACTGACTGAAATCGGGAACAAGATAATAGCGAATGCCAGCCGCTGCGTTATCCAATGTCATAACAAACGCAATCAGCCCTAACAACATGATCGCCAACGTGGGCATGAGAATGCGCGCTTGTCGCTCAATACCCTTCTTTACTCCACCAAGGAGCACTGAAAAAACCAGAATCTGCACGAACAGGAAGTAAGTGAATATCGAAGGAGAACCCACTGTCTCGCCAAAAGTCTCTGGCCGTGCCAGTTCACCCAAACCACCCGTTAACGCTTGCAACAGATACATCACAATCCAGACCGTCACGATGGTGTAAAACACAGCGATCATGAACGGTGTCAGAATGGCCAGATTTCCCGCCATGCGCCAGCGCCAGTCATTGCCAGAGAGTGCAGAGAAAGCACCTACCGGATTGCGTTGCGTGTGCCGCCCCATGGCGATCTCCGCCATCATCACTGGCAAACAGATCAGCAGGACAAACACGACATAAACGAACAGGAAGACGGCGCCGCCATTCTTGGAAGCCATAACAGGAAACGCCACCAGATTGCCGAGCCCGACAGCGGACCCCGCAGCGGCGAGAATGAAACCCAATTTGGAGCTGAATTGACCGCGTTCAGTTGCCATGGAAAACCCTTTTATCTCAATTGCTTAGTTTGCTGATCCCGGAAACTTTGGCCGGATTCTATCAGCGCAGCCCAGAGCGGGCCAGAACTTTGCGGGTCGCAATAAGCAGAATGACGTCAATCCCGTGACCCAGCGCCCTATGCACGGCGAGGAATGCGGTTATAATGCGCCGCTATGGCAAAATCTGGAAAATCAAAAGCAGTCGACACCACCATCGCCCGCAACAAAAAAGCCCTTCATGACTACTTCATAGAGGAATCTTTCGAGGCCGGCATGATGCTGCTCGGCTGGGAAGTGAAAAGCATGCGCGAGAAGAAGGTGCAGCTGACTGACAGCTACGTGCTGATCAAGGACGGCGAGGCCTGGTTACTCGGCTGCAATATCACGCCGCTCAATACGGCCAGTACTCACGTTGTGTGCGAACCTGACAGAACGCGTAAGCTGCTGCTGCACACCAAGGAACTGGCTAAGCTATTTTCCAGCACTCAGATTAAGGGTCACACCTGCGTCGCTACCAAGATTTATTGGAAGGGCCACCTAGTCAAGTGTCAAATCTCGCTGGCCAAAGGGAAGCAAGAACACGACAAGCGTAATGTGGAAAAAGATCGCGAGTGGGCGATCGAGAAGCAGCGCGTGGTACGCCACGCGCATCGTTGATTCTCTACTACTTCAGATATTTCGTACGCAGTATGGCGACGTCCTTCGCATCCACACCCAACTCCTGATCCGCATACGCTTCCACCGATCCCCAAGTGTTTTCGATTTCATCGAAGGTGTAATACAGGAACGGCGTCCCGTCTTCCATATACAGTGGAGTCGCAACAGGCTCTTCATTACCCCCGTAACTGAGCATCACAGCAGCGAAGGCATTGGTCTTAGCCGCCTCTTCCAGATCAACGTCGCCGCGCTCGATTACTGGGCGACGAAGTTTGGTAGAGAGCAAATAGTCCTCAAAGATTGTCTCGCGATCAACACCCAATAGCGTTAACACAAGACCGGTTGCTACCCCGGTACGATCCTGTCCGGCAGAACAACTCACTAAAACCGGCGCGTCTTCGTTAAGAAGACTATCGAACAGCAGCGTCAATTGCGGCTTGAGCATCGTTGGAAAATTCCGGTACATCGTGTCAGGCTGCGTCTGCGCCGCCATTGCGCGCATGCTCTCGGGAGATCCATCTAGCTTGCCCATCAACTCGGTAATGCTGTAATCCACGTTGCGGTATTCAATATCGGAATGCGTCACCCAAAGATTCGGATACAGATCCAGTTCTTCCGAGGAGCGCAGATCGACTACCGCGCCAAACTCGAACTGATCCAGATAATCCATGTCCTTCTGCGTCAAACTGCTGGGAGCGCCGGAGCGAAACAGGCGCCCCTTCACCACGTGCTTACCATCCGCGCCAACATAACCGCCCATGTCACGAAAGTTAGAACCGCCTTCCAATGGAAGCAACTTGTCGTAACTCGATAATACCGACTGATCTGCTAACAGAATGCCCGAAGATACCAACAGCGTCAGGCTAAGTATAAATATCCGCTTCATTGCTCTAAAACTATTCATAACCCTATTTCCTGAATGATTGACGTAATTAGAAGCCGATACGCAGGCCAAGCAGATAACTGCGACCGTAACTTTCACGTTGATTCACCGTGCCATTTCCCGCATAACGCAGATCGACTTCGTCGGTCAGGTTGTTGCCGTTGAGATACACCGCCATGGTTGCGCCGCTGAAGTCGTACGGCAGTTCGTAAGAGACGGAAAGGTCAACGCGCTGCTGCTCACCCCAGACCTCATCAGGGCTTTCAATTGGAGAGATCCATTCGTCGCGGTATTGGTAGTTAAGGCGCGCAGACAAGCCATAGTTCTCGTAGTAAACCGAGGCGTTATAGATCATGTCGGAAGTGCCTGGCAGTTGATAAGTGTTGCCGCGTATGCCCCTGAACTCGCTGTCAAGCAGAGTGACGTTGGCACTGACGCCCAACCCTTCTGGCATCACGGAAACCAGATCATTCAGGTAGGCGATGAAGTTCACTTCAAAGCCGCTCAACTCTCCGTCCTTGCCATT